>CAXBPN010000035.1:0-14376 GCA_963977515.1 uncultured Flavobacteriales bacterium | reverse complement strand
GTATTTGTTCCTGTTGCCATAAAAGTATTAGAACCCATTTCGGCAATAGCTAAAACATCAAAGTGTTTTAATAAAATCTCTCTTGTTTGCGTGTAAATACCTGTATTACTTAAAATACTACTTGGTAAAATAATTCCTGCAACACCTCCGTCTTTTAATAGTTGTTTGGTACGTTCAATAAACAAACATTCTATTTCAGAACTTTGGTCGGTAAGTCTGTTGTATAAATCAAATCCAATTTTAGATTTTTCTTCATCCATCAACCCTTTAAATGCAGAAACAGAGTAGGGAGGATTTGAAATAATGACATCAAATTGTTTGTTGTCTTGTGGATAGGTTTTATCTGTTTCTGTTAAGAGGTCTTTAAATTCCGTAGATGTAGAAAAGTCGCCTAATCCATCTCCGTGAATTACTTTAGCCAATCCATCACCGTGTAAATAACAACTTACTTTTGCTGTTTTTACTAAACGGTAATCCTTTTCAATTCCATAAACATATTTTTCTGCCCAATCAAACTGTACTCTTTGAAAACCATCAATTTGTTTTCTAGTTTCTGGCTTATAATCTTTTAGCTCTAATTTATCAATGTACTTTTGAACTTCTTCCATTGATTCGGTAATGAAATGTCCACTACCTGCTGCATAGTCTATTATGGTTGGAAGTAAGTCATTTTTGTTTCCTTCGTTTATTTTTTTTGCTGTAATTTCTTGAAACGGTAAACTTTTTATGATAAATCGAGCAATTGGGACAGGGGTGAAAAACTGTCCAGATTCTTGTTTTAATCCTGTTGTTAATAGTAATTCAAAAAAATCACTTAAAAATTGTTGACGATAGTTGTACCTTATTTGATATACCTCAAGTAGTTTAACTACCTCTTTTATCACTTTAGCATTTTCTTGAAAAGAAGCATCATCAAAAACTTCTTTTATAGCAAATTCATTATTCTTTTTAAGACGAATTTCAGTTAGAATATTTTTTATCTCATCTCTGTAATTTTCTTCAACTTGTTGAAATCTTGTATCAAATTCATCATCACTAACATCAGTAACTTTCTTTTCAAGAAGCTCTTTCATTCCTCTTCTGTAAAGGTCTGTTAGTCTTTTTTGAAAAGAGATATGGTCATCTTCTCCTTCTAACCATTGAAAATGAAGTTGTTCGTCATCATCCCTATTTTCATCAACAATTTTGCATAAAAACAGTGTGAATATTTTGTTAAACGCATTTGGCTTGTCTGAAACTACATTGTGTCTTAAAATTTCAAGAAAACGATTGAAGATAAAACTACTGTCTTCCTGTTTTAAAACTTGTAAATCTTTTTTAGTCAGTGCCTTACTTTGAAATTCATAAGCTAATACCCAACTATCAAAAATTCCGTTCGTTTTTGGTAATTTATTCCATCTTTCATAGAGGTCTTTTACGTTTGCTGTTTGTCGGTAATCTTCTTCAATTTTTACAATTTCATTTCTGAATTTGATGTCTTTTCTATCTAATTCAGAAGCATACAACATTATTATTTCTGCATTTTTATCTTGTTGGAAGTAAGTAAAAAGTTGTCCTCCGTTTTTTTCTAAATTTTTAAATTCTTTGTCAAATTCTGTTCCCCAAGTTTTACATTCAATCATTAAATAAGCAGAGCCATCATCACGAGTAACCAAAATATCTAATCGTCCACTTGTTCCGTGTCCTGTTTTCCAAGTTTTTTCTAACGTAATGTTTTTAGGTTGATAACCTTTTTCAAGTAATCTATCTACGCACTCAAAAACAACCCAGTCTTCTGGCTTAACAATATTTTGAATCGTTTTTGTTGAATCTCCGAAATTTATTTCCCCTCCAAAATTGAATTGATTTTTTTCAAAATCAACTTCAATTGCATAGTTTCCATATTTCTTTTGAAATATTCCTGTTGCGTTATTTTTAGGTGTAAATCCTAATGCTTGTATGAGTTTTTTGCTGTCCATAATTTTATTAGAATTTAATTTTACCTTGCTTAGTATTTTTATTTCGGATATATTTTGATTGATCTTCAGCTAATGCGTGAACTTTTTCAGAACAATTGTATTGGTAAGCCTCTTTTGCAAATTTTTCAGCAAAATAGAGATCTTTCACTGTTTGACAATCCATTTCGAAAAGTTCAGCAAGTAGTTCTAATTTTGAAATAGAGAACTTTTTTCGGTTATTTTCAATTCCACTAATAGCAGGTGTGTTGATTTTAATTAAAGCACCAAATTCGGTCTGACTCCAACCTTTTTTCTCTCTTTCTGTTTTTATGAACTTTCCGAAACTTCCCATTTTACAGTATTACTTATTTATGTTTTATCTATTTTGGGTAAAGTTAATATTTTGCTTCGTCTGTGCAATTTATTTTTTGACTAAAAATTCACACAATTATATTTCGGGTGGTGGTGGGGTATTTTACTCTTTTGGTTTTTTCGGGTTGGGTTTGTGTGATGGCAAAAACCAAATGTGTAAAATTTGCGGGGGCTTTTTCGTCAATGAATGGTAACAATCGAATATGTACACCAGTGGACATATTTGCATTATATATTTACATCAAATTTAATCATTCTCATTAATCAAACTTAAATACAATTCTTCATACATGGGTAGTATTTTTTTAATGTCGAACAATTGAGCTTGTGTAAAAGCATTGTTTTTAAAAGTGGTTAGCGTTTCTTCGTTTGCTAAAATTTTAAGGGCATTGTTTGCCATATCTTCTACATCGCCTACATTACTTAAAAAACCAGAAAATCCTTGCTTGTTTACTTCTGGCAAACCACCCGTATTGGTAGAAATTACTGGCACTTTTGCAGCCATTGCTTCTAGGGCAGCTAAACCAAAACTTTCTGTTTGTGAGGGCAATAAAAATAAATCGGAAGCAGCTAAAATACGTTCGGTATCTTTTACTTTTCCTAAAAACTTAATGGCATCGCAAGCGTGCAATTCACGACACAATTCTTCCATTTTGTGTCGTTCTGGACCATCACCAACCAGTATTAATTTAGCAGGGACTTGTTTTCTTACGATGTCAAATATTTTAATCACATCTTGTACACGTTTTACTTCTCTAAAGTTAGAAACATGAATAAGTACTTTCTCTCCATTTGGAGCAAAAGAATTTTTTAGGGCATCTACATTCCCATTAAATACTTGTTGCTCCAAACAAATAAAGTTGGGTATTACGTGTATATCTCTTTTAATTTTAAAATGGTTATAAGTGTCTTGCTTTAAGCTTTCTGATACAGCAGTTACAGCATTAGATTCGTTTATGGCAAAAGTAATTACAGGCTCAAAAGAGGCATCTTTACCAACCAATGTAATGTCAGTACCGTGTAAGGTTGTTATAAAAGGAATCTTTATTCCTTCGTTTGCCAAAATATGTTGTGCCATATAAGCCGCAGAAGCATGAGGTATTGCATAATGCACATGTAAAATGTCTAGTTTTTCAAATTTTACCACATCAACCATTTTGCTGGTTAAAACCAATTCGTAAGGCTGATAATCAAACAAAGGATAATCAGATACTTTTACTTCATGATAAAAAATATTTTCTGAAAAAATATCTAACCTTACTGGTTGCTGATAAGTAATAAAATGAACTTTATGTCCTTTACTTGCTAATGCTTTTCCTAATTCTGTTGCAACAACTCCACTTCCCCCAAATGTTGGGTAACACACTATTCCTATATTCATTTATTTAATTGTTTTACTATTTTATTACCTCTACTTTTTATGCCTGCACTTCCATGAGGTAAAAGATTTTCGATGCTTAATTTTAATTCGTTTTTTATTTCAGGGTATTTTTTAGATAAATTATAAATCACGGTCATAGCAAATGCTTTTATTGCAATCGGTTGCTCAACATCATTTAAAAGATTAAAACTAATATTTAATAATTTACCTTCATGTTCTGAAGAAAAATTAAAGTATTGAAAAGCTCTTAAAATATTTCTTTTTATTGCTGGGTGATCGTCTTTATCCTCAAGTTTTTGAATTAACTGAGGGATATAGTTTTTAAACAATAATGGTTTTTTTTCTGCAACAAATGAAAATGGCCAAGCTGCTCGTTGAGCTAATAATGAATCTTTACCCAACATTAATTGCATTAGTTCATCAAGTTTCGAAGGGTTAGCCTCAATTTCATCAACTATTAAAGTTGTGGTGGTTTTCGAATGCGTGTTTTCTAACAGCGTGCTAAAATTCATGGTTTAAAGTTAGGATTTTACAGTCATAAATATTTTAAAACTTTAGTAACTTTGGGTAAATTTAATGCTACAATATAAAAGCTAATTAAGTTGTTAGTTTATAAAACATTAGTTATGCAAACGCCTAAAATCCCTTCTTTTTTTAAATCAAAAAAGCCAGACCAATTTTATTTTGAACCTCGTTACTATAACGCTCGGAAAGAAAAAATGCAAGAAAGATACGATAGAATTTCGAGAGAAGTAAGTAGCGAAAAATCGAATAAAACAGATACTGAGGTTTTTCGTTCTAATTTAAGAGAGAATTGGGGAGCCAATCGTTTACAAAATAAAAATAAGACCAGCTATAAGGTATTATTTTATGTTGTTATTTTATCGGGATTAGCTTATTATTACTTGTTTAGATAACGTTTAATTATCAAAGTATTGATTAATTAACGCCGTCTTTATTCCAAACGTGACCCAGTTTGTAGAACTATTTGAGTAATCGTTTTTAACCATTCTATTATTTACCCCTAATTGAATTATAGTTTGCATTTCAGGATTTATTACAAATGAAACTTTTAGTGAATTATTCATTATTTTGGTGTTAATTCCCCCTCCAGTGTTATACCCATAATTTTGTTCTCTTTCGTTGTAGGGCTGATAGATGTTTTGACCTACACTAAAGTTATTACTATCTAAACCTACCGAAGCTAAAGAAGTCATCGCTTCAAAAACCCAACGTTTGTTATTGTAAGTAATACCTCCAACTACTTCGGTAAAATTAGCTCCTAATGGGTGAGCCAAAGGAGAGTTAAAGTGTCCATAATTTTGTAAGGTGTTTAAACTACTTGCTTCTTGAAAGTAAGAATAGGTAAAAGGGCGAACAATATTATATTCAGCTTGCACTTTTAAATTATTAAGACCCAAGAAGTCATAAGATTTAAACCCTAATTGAATGGCATATTTATTTGCCCACCAACCTCTATTGTCTTTTAACTCTTTTAGTAGAAATTCATCTAATAATAATTGAGAATAAATAATATTTTTCTTTTTGATTTTAAATTTTAAACTACCACCAAGTAATGCATTGTCGGCAGAACCTTGATGATATTCTACGGGTCTTAAAAACAAAACAGGATTTAAATAGCTTAAATCATAACCACGGTAATAATTATCCTCTTGAGCTTGAAAAATTATGCTTTCAAAAAAACCAATGTTTAACCATTTTGTTGCATTATAACTCAAGTAATGGATGGTAGAAAACTTCTGGCGGTAGTCGGCATAGTTACCATCAGAGTAATTGATGTCTTGAAAATTCGTGTATAAAGCCATGTACTTAATTTTCCAAATGTTGGCTGTTACTTTTAAATAAGGATAACTATTTGCATAATCACTCAAAAACAATGAACGATAACCATCTCCGATAAAATGTTTGCCAATTCCTGCTTGTATTGTAAAAATATCATCAGGCGTAAACGTTAAATTACCTTGATAATACATGGCTTGATTGTTTTTTGTGTAACCATAACCTTGTCCTGCATGTTGCACTTCTAATAAATAATCAATATGACTTGGATATTCAGATTTATCAGCAATAAAAGCAAATTGGCCACTCCATTTTTTTCCAACGTAAGTTTTAATGTTTAATCCAAAAGCAATTTCATTTAAACTTCTTGATTTATTTTCGCCTTTTTCAATTCCTCCGCCAAGGTTAATAATGGGAGTTGCGAGTATTGCAAGTTCTCTTTTATTGGTCCCATTTGGATCTCCAGAATTCATCAATACATCTATAAACGTGGAGTTAGTATTAATTTGCAGGTTTAAAAGCGTTGAATCGTAATTAAAATTTCGATTTAATTCATTAGCAGAATAAGGCTGGATACTTGGATGTGAATTAGGTGCTGTGTCCAAATGTTTCTTATACAAAAGTTCTATGGTTCTGTTGTTAGACAGATTGGAGTTTTGTGCCTTTACTAAATCAGTAAAGAAAAAAACTAGAATAAGGGGTAATATGTGTTTAATTATTTTGATGATGATTTTTTTAAGGTTAAGAAAAATGGAATTTGAACCATGATTAATACAATTGTAATTATAACAAAAAATGAATAACTAGGATTGAATTGTTGAGAAGCAACAGCAGCACTAACAATCAATAAATTAAATAAGTAAATGATAATTACCGTTTGTTTGTGAGATAACCCTAAGTCGATTAAGCGGTGATGGATATGGTTTCTATCAGCAGTAAAAGGAGAGATTCCTTTCATTGCTCTTAGTGTAAAAACTCTTATGGTGTCGGTTAATGGATAAACTAAAATACACATTGCTAAAATAGGTTTAGATATATGATTAATTGCTTCGGGTAAAACTAAAGTAGAATCGAATTCAACCAATTCTATTGCTAAAACTGCTATTAAAAAGCCGATAGTTAAAGAGCCTGAATCGCCCATAAATATTTTAGCTGGATTAAAATTAAAAATCAGAAACCCAAGTAATCCTCCTGCCAAAGCAAAAGAGATAACGGCATAAGTTAAATCGCCAGCAAAATAAAACCAAAAGCCAAATAAAGATGAAGCAATTAATCCAACACCAGAAGCAAGCCCATCAACACCATCTATTAAATTAAATGAATTGATGACAACGATGTAAGTAAAAACGGAAAGCATTATTCCTGCCCAATCTGGGATTTCTCGTATACCAAATAACCCATGTAAACTGGTTAACTTTACATCAGCCATTAATACCATAATAAAAGCTACAAATAAGTTAGCAGCCAATTTTTTTACAGGAGCAGTTCCAATAATATCGTCTTTCATTCCCACAAAAAACATGATTAACATAGATGGAACCAGGAATTTAATAACTCCAATTTCTTTGGATGGTAACCACAACAAAAAAGAGAATAGCGTTCCAGCAAAAATCATCATTCCACCCATTGAAGGGGTACTTTCTGTGTGTAATTTTCTTTCTTCAGAAGGCTCATCAAATAAATGTTTCTTTTTAGCAACGGTAATAAAAGATGGTGTTGCTAATAAAACAATCATAAAGGAGGTTAATATAGGAAGTAATAATATTGCCATAATGAATTATATTAAAAATCGTAATATAAATTTCGTAATGATGTTTTAATTGAAAAGTAAATATAGTTTGTTTTATTTTCTGAAATATCCGTTTTTTCTACTCTGTTTGTTGCCCCAATGATAAAAGATAAATTTGTTTTAGGATTGATAACGTAACCTAAATGAGCTTGAAGAACTGTTAATGTTGCATCGTATTCTAATGAAGAACTTGGAATAGCTGTAATGTATTCACCTAGGTTAACTTTTGCTTGGGTAAAAAATCGTTTGTACTTATAATTAGCTATCCCAATTATTTCATTAAAATTAGTTCCAAAAGGGTGAGCTAAAGCTTGATTGTAATGAGTATAATCTTGTAATGGGTTTTTATCAACTTGATAAGTTGAAGGTGAAACGGTATTGTATTCTGCTTGAAGTGTTAGGTTTCTAATTCCATAATATTTTAAGCCCGCTTGTAATCCAACTTGAGTATCTTTTTGTTTTCCATCATAAACGGTTTGATGGTAAAGAACAGTTTTAAAGGGTAACTTAATTTTTACATTCAACCCAACAATCGAATGGTCATTTTTATTAAATCCAGTAGTAAGTGTGTTTACAAAAGGTATAGGATTTAATTGTCGGTATTCAAAAGGTAAAGTGCCCGTAGAATCTTCTGTTTGCCATATAGTTGATTCAAATAAACCAATGTTTAACCATTTTGTTGTTAACCAATTAAGATAGTGGGTTGACATACTTTTACGTTGAAATAAACTTTCTGGAACTGAACCATCAGGTCTTCTGTTAAGGTTAGTTAAAGAAGCATGTAGTTTTGTGAATTGGAATTTACCTTTTCCAAAAACAGCTGTAGCTTTTAAATAAGGATAGTTAGTAGAAACATCTGAAAGCAATAAAGAACGATAACCATCACCAATAAAATGCTTTCCATTACCCAGTTGTAAGTTTAAAAATTTCACTGGTGTGTAAGAAATATAAGAAGATGAATAGGCATAATCAAAACCATTAATTTTAAATTGCTTAACTCTTCCCTGTCCAGGAGCAACTCCAGTTTCATTTACATTTTGTGTTATGTAGTTTGGGAAAAATGATTGACTCTCATAAACTGCTGTTTGAAAAGAGAATTTTGTTCCAATATTTCCTTTTACTAAAAGACCTCTTGTATTCGTGTAAATGCTTTGTTTGTTTGCAGAATTGTCTTCAGTATCTACTCCAAATTCAGCATTTAAAAGAGGATCAACAGTTAAATAAAACTTGCCTGTGTCAACCACTAAAAAATTATCGTAAAATAAAGATTGTTTCATCCATTTAAAAAAGTTACGAGGTTTTTTAGGGGATTTAGAAATGTTAATTAAGTAATTATTTTTTTCAGTTTTTGATGACCAGTTTAACGAATCGTTTGTATGAATAAAAGATTGAATTATTGGTTGTGATGAGGTGTGTGTTGAAGAGTTGAATTCATCAAAGGCTTTAGCGTTTGTTAAATTAAATTCTCTATTTAACGGTAAGTTTTGTTGTTGGGTATATCCAACAACAGAAGAAAGAAGTAAAGTTATAATTACAATATGGTTCTTTATTTTTTTCAATTTTCAATTTTTTAACATCCTCCCCCCTCTTTTGGAGGGGTCGGGGGAGGCTTTAATCTAATTGCTTAAGTGCCTCTGCAACATTTTCAACAGGCATTTTACACGATTTATTATAACATACGTATATCATTGTCTTTCCGTTTACGTACCTCTCTTGCAACAAAGGTAATGTACTTTCTGTAATACTACCAATAATCATTTTATTCGGAATAAAATTTGTGTTTATTTCTTTAATTTTTTCTTTAGATTTCTTTCCAGTAATAGCAATTTCATAATAAGAGTTTGCTTGGTTGAGCATTAAAATTCCCCAATTTGAATAATTAAAAATATAATTCGACATATCTTTTTCTACATTCTTTAACATCTGAAAAGAAATATCAGCATATTGTTTATTATCAAAATATTTACCTAAAAGAAATAATGATTTTGCCATGCTAGAATTTGAAGCAGGAATTACATTGTCTGCAATTTCCATTTTACGAGCAATAATGTCATTTGCGTTTATAGAAGTAAAATAAAATAAGTCGTTTTGCTCGTTGTGAAATTTTTTAAACACGTATTGAGTTAATTGATTTGAAATGGTTAGCCATTTCTCATCCAACGTAATTTCATACAAAGAAACAAAAGCTTCAATAGTAAAAGAGTAGTCTTCTAAATAACCATCAATGTTACTTTTCTCATCTTTATAATTATGATTTAAACCTCCATCTTTACGTAATTGTTTTTCAATAATAAAGTGGGCATTTTTTAAAGCCACATCAAGAAAGTGAGATTCATTAAAGGTTTTATATGCATCTACATATCCTTTTAGCATTAGTGCATTCCATGATGTTAAGGTTTTGTCATCTAGCCCTGGCCTAACTTTTTTAGCTCTTTCTTTTAAAAGTAATTTATTTATTTTTTCAATTTTAGCAGTAAGTTCATCAACGGTTAGGTTAAACTTTTTAGCAATTACGGCATCATCTTTATCTCTTAATAAAATCTGATTTCCTTCCCATTGCCCTTTATTGTTAATGTTATAGTAAGCTTCAACAAGTTTGTAATCATTACCTAAAATAGTGGCTAGTTCACTTTTATTCCAAACATAAAACTTTCCTTCTTCACCTTCACTATCAGCATCAAGAGATGAATAAAAAGCACCATTCGGAGCTGTTAATTCCCTTTCAATAAACTCTAGGGTTTGGTAAACAACTTTTTTATAAATGGGATTTTTTGTTAGTTGATAAGCTTCGCTGTATAATGACACTAATTGTCCATTGTCATAAAGCATTTTTTCAAAGTGAGGAACTTTCCAATGAGCATCTGTAGAATAGCGAGCAAAACCACCACCAATTTGGTCGTAAATACCTCCGTAAGCCATTTTTTTAAGGGTCAGCTCAATATAGTTAAGTAGTTCTTTGTCTTTAGTGTGGTAGTAATATTGCAATAAAAATTGATAGTTATTTGGAATTGGAAATTTCGGAGCGTGGTTCATGCCTCCTTCACTATAATCGAATTGTTTTTTTATTCGAGTTATAGCAACATCTAAAACTTCCATATTAAAAGCTGAAGCATCTTCTGTTTTTACAATCAAATCACTTTGCACAATACCTTCTGTAAGCTTGTTTGCATAATCAGTTACTTTGGTTGGGTTGGTTGTGTATTCATTTGATATAGAATTTAATAATTGCATCCAATTATCTTTCGGATAATAAGTTCCTCCATAAAATGGTTTGCCATTTGGTAGGGCGAAACAATTTAAAGGCCAACCACCTCGTTGTTGCATCAATTGGACTGCAGTCATGTAAATATTATCTATATCGGGTCTTTCTTCTCTGTCAATTTTAATACAAACAAATTTTTCGTTCATTAACTTAGCAACTTCCTCATCTTCAAAAGATTCATGTTTCATAACATGACACCAATGACAAGCAGAATACCCAATACTAATTAATAAAGGTTTATTTTCTTCTTTTGCTTTTGCTAAAGCTTCATCACCCCAAGCGTACCAATTTACAGGATTATGTGCATGTTGTAATAAATAAGGGCTAGTCTCATTTATTAAAGAATTAGTATGCTTGTATTGCGTCGTATCCACTTCTTGAGTTACATTAGATTTGTGTTTTTCAGGCATAGTACTACAACTTATTGAGAATACTAAAATAATAAATATAGGAACTAATTTAATTGTCATAACTCAACCCTTTCCTTAAAATCGACAGGGAATGATTTACTTAATGATTTTGCTCTAGCTCTTATTTCGCCTTTTACTTGCAGTTCTATGTTGCTATCGAACATTAGCCCCATTAATATTGGAATTGCTCCTGTAAGCATATCGCTTAATCCGGTCTCAACAACTATTGTGTGTTTTTTATTTGATTTTTTTGGTAAAACTATTTTGTCTTGAATCTTAGCGGAACCAATTTTCTTATCTTTAATAAAGAGTTCTAAATCAGAATCGACAACACTAATTTTATAATTGTTGGGATTATTTATCTGCATTTTAAACTCAACTTCAACAACAGATGTGGTTAATGATTTTACACGAATATCAGAAACATCTATTACCTCAACATCTTTATATTCTACACAAGAATACAGCGAGAAGCTTAAAAGTAGAAGAAGTAAAAAAGAAAATTTCGTTGACATTAGTTTTTAAATTCTTCGGTAAAGTATTTATAAAATAAAGGAATGGTTTCAATTCCTTTTAGGTAGTTAAAAATACCATAATGTTCGTTTGGAGAATGAATAGCATCAGAATCTAAACCAAAACCCATTAAAACAGATTTTAACCCTAATTCTTCTTCAAATAATGCAACAATAGGAATGCTTCCTCCACTTCTAACAGGTATAGGCTCAATTCCAAAAGTATCTTTCATAGCACTTTTGGCAGCTTTATAACCTGCAAAATCAATTGGAGTAACATAAGGAGTTCCCCCATGATGAGGAGTAACTTTTACTTTTACTGACTTAGGAGCAATGTTTTTAAAATGTTTTGTAAATAATTCTGTTATTTCATCAGAAATTTGATGAGGTACTAAACGCATAGAAATTTTAGCATAAGCTTTAGAAGGTAATACTGTTTTAGCACCCTCTCCAGTGTAGCCACCCCAAATTCCATTTACATCTAAAGTAGGTCGAATAGATACTCTTTCTAAACTAGAATATCCTTTTTCACCTTCAACAGCATCAATATCTAATGAAGTAATATAAGTTTCATCAGTAATTGGAGCTTTAGCCATTGCTGTTCGTTCAGCAGCACTTAACTCTTCTACTTTGTCGTAAAAACCTGGAACGGTAATGTGATTGTTTTCATCTGTTAAAGATGCAATCATTTTTGATAATACGTTTATAGGATTTGCTACTGCACCGCCATATAAGCCAGAATGTAAATCTCTATTTGGGCCAGTAACTTCAACTTCAAGATAACTTAAACCTCTTAGTCCAGTTGTTATAGAAGGTACATCATTTGCGATAATACCTGTATCAGAAATTAAAATTACATCTGCTTTTAATCTTTCTTTGTTGTTTTTTACAAATGTCCCTAAGTTTTCAGATCCAACTTCCTCTTCACCTTCAATCATAAATTTAACATTACAAGGAAGTGAATTTGTTTGCATCATTGTTTCAAATGCTTTTACGTGCATGTACATTTGCCCTTTGTCATCGCAAGCACCACGAGCAAAAATTGCTCCTTCAGGGTGAAGTTTTGTTGTTTTAATAACAGGTTCAAAAGGCGGACTATCCCATAATTCAATTGGATCAGCTGGTTGAACATCATAATGACCGTAAACTAAAACCGTAGGTAAACTAGCGTCAATAATTTTATCGGCATAAACAATTGGGTAACCAGCTGTTTGACAAACTTCCACATTGTCAGCACCAGCAGCAATTAGACTGTTTTTTACTTCTTCAGCAGTTTTAAATGTATGTTCGCTATATTTTGAATCTGCACTAATTGAAGGTATTTTTAATAATTCTATTAATTCGTCAATAAATCGTTGCTTGTTTTCTTGTATGTAGTTTTTCATTTAGATGATAGTTTTATGTCTGAAAACAAATATACATTCAATATTCATTTTAATTGGAATCTAATGTTGGTTTTTAAAGGTAGCTAAGTTAAATGTACCTGTTGCAACCGATAAAATCTTGAAAAACGAAGAATTTTAATGTGCTAGGTTTAAATCAAACTCAAGCCATCCATTTCTTTTGGAGGAGTAATTTCCATTAACTTTAAAATAGTAGGAGCAATATCTCCAAGTTTACCTTCACTTAACTCTTTATAATCTTTATCAATTAAAATACAAGGTACAAGATTGGTACTATGAGCAGTATTTGGTGTGCCATCTTCGTTTATAGCAAAATCAGCATTACCGTGGTCGGCAATAATAATGAAAGAATAATCATTTTTTAACCCAGCATTAACAACACGTTGAGCACAGTTGTCAATTTTCTCTACTGCTTTTACAATTGCAGAATATACACCAGTATGCCCAACCATGTCAGGATTTGCATAGTTTAAACAAATAAAATCAGTGTCATTTTTATTGATTGCATCAATGATAGAAGTTGTTACTTCTTCGGCACTCATTTCGGGTTGTAAATCGTAGGTAGCTACTTTTGGAGAGTTCACTAAAATGCGTTGTTCTCCTTCAAATGGTTTTTCTCTTCCTCCTGAAAAGAAAAAAGTAACGTGTGGATATTTCTCCGTTTCAGCAATACGTATTTGTGTTTTGTTGTTGTGTTCTAAAACTTCACCAAGTGTATTTACGAGGTTGTCTTTATCATAAATAACATGAACATTTTTAAATGTTTTGTCATAATTGGTCATGGTAACATAATACAAAGGCAGCGTGTGCATGTTTTGTTCATGTATATCTTTTTGCGTTAAAGCAATTGAAATTTCTCTACATCTATCGGTTCTAAAATTAAAGCAGATAACCACATCGTTTGGTTGAATAATTGCCAAAGGAGAATCATTTTCATTTACTTTAACAATTGGTTTTATAAATTCATCAGTAACATTTTCAGCATAAGATTTTTCAATGCTTCCAATAAGATTTGTAGAATGCTCTCCTATTCCCTTTACCATTAAATCGTAAGCAAATTTTATTCTTTCCCAACGATTATCTCTATCCATAGCATAATAACGACCAACTACAGAAGCAATTTTACAATTGGTGTTTTCAACTCTTTTTTCTAATACTGTTATAAAACCCAGCCCACTTTTTGGGTCGCAATCTCTACCATCGGTAAAAGCATGAACAAAACCTTTTACATTATAATTGTTTGCTATTTCACACAAGCGGTATAAATGTTCTTGGTGCGAGTGAATTCCACCATCAGAAACCAAACCCATAAAATGTACATTTATCTTGTTTTGTTCGGCATGTTTAAGAGCTGAAATTAAAGTTGGGTTATCATTTATCGTATTCTCTTTAACGGCTTTATTAATTTTCGCAAAATCTTGGTAAACTATTCGTCCAGCACCAATATTTAAATGTCCTACTTCCGAATTCCCCATTTGCCCTTCTGGCAAACCAACATGTTCACCAAAAG
>CAXBPN010000034.1:0-14441 GCA_963977515.1 uncultured Flavobacteriales bacterium | reverse complement strand
ATTCCTAATTATGCTTCTTTAGTATTTTTCTTTAATGCTTTAGAAAGTTCTGGGCTCGAAGCCTCACAAGTTTTTCCAGTTGTAAGTATGGGAGTTATTATCCTATCAGCTATAATTGGAAAGCTCCTTTTTAAGGAACATTTATCGTTATACAATTGGATAGGATTAGGAATAGCCATCATTGCAATTTTCATTATTACTTTTGCTTAAATGGCTGATTCATATTTTACCATAAAGAAACCATCCGAAGGAATTTACAAAGAGAAAGGAAGTAAATTTATTGCCTTTGCCTATCCCATTTATTGTGAAGAAGAATTTAAAGGTCATCTAGCTCAATTAAAAAAAGACTATCACGATGCTCGACACCATTGTTATGCGTTTCGATTAGGACTTACTGAAAATGAATACCGATATAGTGATGATGGAGAGCCAAACAATTCAGCAGGTAAACCAATTTATGGTCAATTGCTTTCTAGTAATATTACAAATGTGGCTATTATCGTAATTCGATATTTTGGCGGTACAAAGCTTGGTGTAGGTGGTTTAATAACGGCTTATAAAGAAGCGGCAAAAGATGCAATCAATAATGCTAAAATTGTAAAAAGAACGGTTAATCATTACTATAAAATTAGCTTCGATTACCCTGTTATGAGTGATGTAATGAATTTTGTGAAGCAACATAACTTAAATGTAAGCAATCAAGTTTTTGAGAATAGTTGTTTGATTGAATTTAACGTCAGAACTCAAGAGGCTGAAAAGACTATAAATGAATTGGAAAAAATTGAAGGTTTGAAAATTGAGTTTGTAAGAACTATTTAACTTTCATCTTTTTTACTTCTTTAATAATTCTAACATTATTGTCCAACAACTGGAGTCATAGTAAAGTTTTCTACTTGAATGTGAGTGGTATTTTTACCTAAAGGAAGTGTAACTTCTTTATTTAAGTTGTCAAATCCATCTGCAGTAATTGAAAGTGTATATTTTTGATTTCCTGATAAAGTAATAAAATAGTTTCCTTCATCATCTGCAATAGTTTTTGCAATTGTTTCTCCATTATCATTCTTAAACTCAACTAATGCTTGAACAGCTTCTTCTTTATCCGTTGATGAAATTTTTCCTTTTAATATCGAAAGGTTTACTTGAACTCCTTTTAACAAATCGTAATGCGATAAATCTATTTTGTAAATATCTCTCTCCCCTAATCCATCAGTTCTAACTGTTGAATAATGTCCAATTTTTCCATCTGTACTCAATATAAAGTGTACATCATCATCAATCGTATTAATAGGATAACCTAAATTTTCTGGTTTAGACCAAGTTCCATCCATTTGCAATTTAGACATAAAAATATCATATCCCCCCATTGATAAATGCCCCTTAGAACTAAAAAATAAAGTTTTACCATCAGGATGAATAAATACTGAAATTTCATCTTTAGGTGTATTAATTACTGGACCTAAATTTTTAGGTTCTCCCCAAGTCGATTTTGTGATTTTTTCCGCAACATAAATATCCCCTTTTCCTTGAGCTCCATTTTTCTTGCCTTCTCTTTCACTTACAAAATAAAGTTTGTTTCCATCAGCCGACAAAGATGCTGAACTTTCAAAATAAGAAGAATTAATTGGCTTCTCTATATCTTTAGGATTTCCCCAAGAACCATTTGTTCTTTTTTTAGACACAAAAATATCTCCTATGTATATTTTTCCATCATTACGATAAATAAAAATTTGAGAACCGTCAGGCGAAATACTTAAACTCGCATCATGTCCTTCGGTATTTAACTTTCCTTCTATAGGTAAAGCTTTCCCCCAATCTTCTTTTACTGAATCCCATTCTGATAAATAAATATCTTCAAAATATTTATAATCACCAGCTTTATCAACCCCTCCACCTTTCGTGTCTGATCTTCTAGAAGTAAAAATCATCGTTTTACCATCTGCAGAAATTGATGGTGAATAATCTCCTCCCCTTGAATTAATATTTTTTCCCAGATTAGTAATATCAACCTTTACTGGAGAATTCATCATTTTTTTTGCATAATCAACCTGTGTAAGCATTGTATTTACATCATATTCCTTTCTATCTTTTTTCTTTGATCTCGGTAAATATGTATTAAAAGCTTCTGTGGCTTTGTCCAGCTGATTATTCCTATGATAGGCAACACCTAACTTGTAATAAAGTTCAGGGGTTACATTTTCATCAAGGTTTTTAGCATTTTGAAAGTATTCTGTAGCTAAACTCCAGTCTTTTAAATCTAAATAACACTCCCCCATTCTGTAATTTACCATTGCATCGTTGGTAAATTCTTTCAATAATTCTCTATAAATTAACAATCCTCCTCTAATATTTCCATTCAAATACTCATGTCGAGCTTCACTCATTTTCATTTTGTAACCAATTTTACCTGTGGTTTTATCTTGGGCAATTACTGAAAATGTACTAAGGAATAGTATAAGGGAAAGTAAAAACGTAAATCTATTTTTCATATAAGGTTGTAATTTCTATTTAGTAGTGTTTTACCTATGTGCATATTTTATGCCATTTTGATGAAACGAAAACAAAAATAGTGAATAAGGACTAAATATAAAAACTAATATTGAAAGGAAAAAGAAGTTTAATAAAAACCTATCAATCAGTAATTTCTGTTAAATAATTCAAGAATAACTCGATTGATTTTCTTTTATCTTTATCTAGGTTATAATCAATATCTTCTGTTAGGTATTTAAGTAAGTCTTTTTCTTGTAACCGACTGTTTTTGGCTAAAGAAATAGATTCCTGAATATGATTCATACCAAATGATAATGCGGTATTAAGTTCCTCAATAAAACTACTTGGTAATTTTTTGTTTGAAACCCAGCAAGCAAACGCAAATGGCAATTTGGTAAACTTATACCATTCTTCAGCTAAATCATACTGATATTTATATTTTTTAGGTAAATTAAAAGTTCTATCACCAATTATAACACCTGCCGTTTTACCATCAATTTTATTCTCGTAACCAGCTTCAGAGTTTTTCCATTTTGGATTTATCTTCCAGAAATTTTTAGCTAAAATCTTTGTTAAATTTATTGATGTTTTAGACTGATAATCTAAGTAAATATCTTCAATTTCATTAAGCGGAACATCACTTAACAATAAAACAGAATTTACTTTACCATTTGCACCGATGCAATAATCTGAAATAATATGGTATTCCTTTAATTGAGGAAGAATTGCAACTGGAACAAGACCCAAATCAACATCATTATTTATTAATTTTTGAGCACAAACTGATGGAATATCTGATTGTAATTCAATTTCGTTAATAAATGCTGTTTGTTTAATTCCGTATAAAAAAGGCAGCGTATTCAAATAAGAAACTAGTGATATTTTAATCTTCAATTGGAGTGTAGTTTTGAGCGTATGGATTATTTGACAAATCTACTATTTTATGAGTTGAAATGGTAGCTGCTATTACAGAAATAATTGCAACAAATCCAGCTAAAGTAGTTCCACAAAAAGGAATTAATAAGAAAATGGAAAATATCATCCCGTTTGCTATTGCCATCCCTTTGTTAGCTCTCATAAATTGCACACTATCTTTTAATTTCATTCTTCTTCTTTCATTATTATAATCAATAAAAGAAAATCCATAAAAATATGAACTTATAAAAAATAATAATATGGATCCGATTATGCCTCCTATCAAAGGGATAAACAACCCCAAAATAAAAATAGCAATCATGTAAAACAATTCGATAAATAAATTCCTTAATGCAAGTAAAACTCCACGAACAACATCTCGCATCATTTGGTCTCCATTAAATTTATATTTATTCCCTGTAAGAATTTCTTCTGTTTTTTCTGATAAAAAAGCAAAAACTGGGGAAAGACAAATAACAACAATGTATCCACCAAAATAAGCAAATACAAAAAAGAAAATGAATTTCATTAACACCCAAACAAACCCACTTGCAATTCCTGAAATATATGTTGAAACCGATGTTAAATATTCCGCACCATAGAAAAAGTCCTTTTCTATTTTCGTTATCTCTACAATCCAATTTTCAAAAAAATCAGTTAATGAGCCTATGCCCATCCAGCCTAACACTAAAAACAACAAGTTTAGTAAAATTGGAAAAACCATGTACCAGATTAATCCTTTAGAAAACAATAATTCTATCGCTTTACCATACGAACTTAATCCTATTCCGAAATTTTTAAACATATCAACTACACATTAAAAAACGCATACCAAATATACGTAATAAAACCTCCTTTTATTCTCTTCAAAAGCGTTACTTTTGCTTTTTTAATAAAATTTTGAAAATGAATTTATCTCCTTTAACTGCAATTTCTCCAATAGATGGAAGATATGGTAGAGTTACAAATAGCTTATCTGCTTACTTTTCAGAAGAGGCGTTAATTAAATATAGAGTTAGAGTAGAGATTGAATATTTTATTGCATTATGCGAGCTACCATTACCTCAACTTAAAGATTTTGATAAAAATCGTTTTCAAGATTTAAGAAACATTTACATCAACTTAACTAACGAAGATGCTTTAGTAGTTAAGGAAACTGAAAAAGTAACTAACCATGATGTAAAAGCTGTCGAGTATTTTATTAAAGATAAATTCGATAAACTAAATATTAACCCTGCATTTAAAGAATTTGTTCATTTTGGATTAACTTCTCAAGACATTAATAATACTTCTGTACCCTTATCAATTAAGGAAGCTTTAACTGATGTATTCTACCCTTTATTAGATGAAGCTTTACAACTATTAAAACAAAAAGCTAATGATTGGAAAAACATCCCAATGCTTGCTAAAACACATGGTCAACCTGCTTCTCCTACTAAATTAGGTAAAGAATTTTACGTTTTTGTTGAGCGTATAGAAAAGCAATTAATACAAGTTAAAGCTGTTCCTTTTTCTGCAAAATTTGGTGGTGCTACGGGTAATTTAAATGCTCACCATGTGGCTTATCCTGAATATAACTGGATTGAATTTTCTAATAATTATGTAAACAACAAATTAGGCTTAAATCGTTCTCAAACGACTACCCAAATTGAGCATTACGATAATTTAGCTGCATTATTTGATGGTTTAAAAAGAGTAAATAATATATTAATTGATTTAGATAGAGACGTTTGGACTTATGTTTCTATGGATTATTTTAAACAAAGAATAAAAGAAGGTGAAATTGGTTCATCAGCAATGCCACACAAAGTAAATCCAATCGATTTTGAAAATTCGGAAGGAAACTTAGGAATTGCAAATGCTATTTTTGAACACCTTTCAGCTAAATTACCTATCTCTCGTTTGCAAAGAGATTTAACTGATTCTACTGTTTTAAGAAATGTTGGTGTTCCAATCGGGCATAGTGTTATTGCACTTGCATCATTAATTAAAGGATTAAATAAATTATTAATAAATGAGGAGAAAATTGCTGCTGACTTAGAAAACAATTGGGCAGTAGTTGCAGAAGCCATTCAAACTGTATTAAGAAGAGAAAGCTATCCTAAACCTTATGAAGCATTAAAAGAGTTAACAAGAACCAACACTAAAATTACAGCTACATCTATTTCCGAATTTATAGATACATTAAATGTTACTGATCAAATTAAACGTGAGTTAAAACAAATAACTCCTTTCACTTTTACTGGAGTAGAATTATTTTAATGAAAGTTTGTGGTTTTACCATAATTAGAAACGCATTAAAATTTGACTACCCTGTAGTTGAATCTATTACTTCTATACTTCCTATTTGTGATGAGTTTATAGTTGCAGTTGGTAATTCTGAGGATGAAACCCTTGACCTTATAAAAAGTATAAACTCACCTAAAATAAAAATTATTGAAACCACTTGGGACGATAATTTAAGAATTGGTGGTAAAGTTTTAGCTAACGAAACCAACAAAGCTTTTGATGCTATAACTGATGATTTTGACTGGTGTTTTTACATCCAAAGTGATGAAATAGTTCATGAAAATTACCATCCAGAAATAAAAAAACAAATGGAACTTGAAGTTAATAATTCTTCAATTGATGGTTTACTTTTTAAGTACAAACATTTTTATGGCTCTTATGATTATGTTGGCGTTTCACGAAAATGGTATCGCCATGAAATTAGAATTATAAAAAACAATAAAAAAATTCGTTCATATAGAGATGCTCAAGGTTTTAGAATTGAAAATGAAAAACTTAAAGTAAAAGCTATAGATGCCTATATTTATCATTATGGTTGGGTAAAACATCCTGAACAACAACAAGCCAAACAACAAAGTTTTAACAAAATGTGGCATGATGATAATTGGATGAAACAAAATATAAAAGACGTTAATGAGTTTGATTATACTGCTATCGATTTATTAGAAAGATTCAATGAAACTCATCCTAACGTAATGAAAAATAGAATTGAAAAAATAAATTGGAATTTTAGTTTTGACCCAACAAAAATCAAACTCCCTGTCAAACTAAAAGTAACTCACTTTATAGAAAAATTAACAGGATATAGAATTGGTGAATATAAAAACTATCGTTTTTAGTAGATTTGAATAGAATTTAAGAAATGAAAAACCTCCAGAAGATATTAAAGTATGCTTTAAACTATAAAAAGTATGCACTATTAAATATTATTAGCAACATTCTTTCTGTAATTTTTGAATTAGTAGCCATGCTACTTTTCATTCCTTTTCTAAATCTTTTATTCAACGAAAAAATAGTTATAGTAAGCTCAGTCCCTACGTTTAGTTTTTCTAAAGATTATTTTGAAGCTTACTTTAATTTTACCATGAATCAATACATTGCTGATAATGATAAGTTAGCAGCCTTGTTTTTTGTATGTGTTTTAGTTGGTACAATGTTTTTATTGAAAAACTTGTTTAGATACCTCGCAATGTTTTTTATTGCTGTAATGCGAACTGGAATTGTAAAAGATCTAAGAAAAGACATTTACAACAAAATATTAGTGCTTCCTCTTTCTTATTATTCTGAAGAAAAAAAAGGTGATATTTTATCGAGAATTACCACTGATGTACAAGAAATAGAATTTTCAATACTGAACTCATTAGAAATGCTATTCCGAGAGCCAATTTCAGTTATATTATCATTGGCAGTAATGATAGCTATTAATCCACATTTAACATTATTTTCATTAATTCTTCTACCTATAACGGGGCTTATTATAGGTAGGTTAGGTAAAAGTCTAAAACGCTCCTCTTCAAGAGTTCAACAACAAATGGGAGTTCTACTTTCTACTGTTGAAGAAACACTTACTGGATTAAGAATTATTAAAGCATTTAATGCAGAAGAAAGTTCCAACAAACATTTTGATCAGCAAAATACCTCTTACGCTACTTTAACCTTAAAAATGACTCGAAAAAGAGATTTAGCCTCTCCAATCAGTGAATTTCTAGGTGCAATGGCAATGGTTGGTCTAGCTTACTATGGTGGTAGTTTGGTTTTAGATGGTAAATCTGATTTTAATGGAGGTGAGTTTATAGGTTACATCATTATTTTTGCAAAACTAATAGCTCCAGTTAAAGCATTCTCTTCAGCGTATGCAATCGTACAAAAAGGAGCGGCCTCAGCCGATAGAGTTGATGCGATTTTAAGTGCAGAAAATCCTATTTTAGAAAAAGAAAAACCAGAAACTCTAGAAACAATTCAACAGAATATTCATTACAATAATGTTTCTTTTTCTTACAATAAAAATGATAAGGTTTTATCCAACATCGATTTAAAAATAGAAAAAGGAAAAACTATTGCATTGGTTGGAGAATCTGGAGGAGGAAAATCTACTCTAGCAGATTTATTGCCTCGTTTTTATGATGTTACTTCCGGATCAATTGAAATTGATGGAGTCAATATTAAAGACTTATCCTTAAACGGATTAAGAAGTTTAATTGGGGTTGTAACTCAAGAGTCTATTTTATTTAATGATAGTGTTTTTAATAACATCTCGTTTGGAACTAATAATGCCACTAAAGAACAAGTAATTGAAGCTGCTAAAATCGCAAACGCTGATGAGTTTATTGTTCAACTAGAAAACGGTTACGAAACTAATATTGGTGATAGAGGAGGAAAACTATCAGGTGGACAACGTCAACGATTAAGTATTGCAAGAGCAGTTCTTAAAAACCCTCCAATTTTGATACTAGATGAAGCTACTTCTGCCTTAGACACTGAATCAGAAAAATTAGTACAAGATGCCTTAACCAATTTAATGAAAAATAGAACTTCAATAGTTATTGCTCATCGTTTATCTACTATACAAAATGCTGACGAAATTATTGTAATTCAAAAAGGAGAAATTGCTGAAAGAGGGACTCACCATGAATTGATAGCTCAAGAAGGGATTTATAAAAGATTGTCTGATTTACAAACTTTCTCAAACTAAAATATTTTTTTATCTTTAGGCAAACTAACTAAACTGCCTAACCGATGAAAAATTTAATACTATTCTTCTCTATTACTTTCTTATTCTTTGCTTGTAATCCTACAGAAAATAATCAAGAAGAAATAAATAGTGATTCTACCGAAATTCAAGAAGTTTTTATAGATGATGCTAATTCTGAAGTTACAGCAGCAGATACAAGTTCAACTGGTGTTTACCAAGAAGAAGCAGATGAAAACTTAACATTACAAGAATCTTTAAAAGCAAACTCAGAAACAAATGTTCAGGAAACAGGTGGCATGTCTTTTTGCGATTGTGTTAAAAAACAAAAACAATTAGAAAAAACCATGCTTGAAACCGAAGATGATGCTGAATTCGATAAAGCAATGGAAGAGTTAAACAACATGAAAACTGGAGAGTGTAAAATTTTATTTGAAGGTAATCAATCTACTATCGAAGCAAAACAAGCCCACGAAAGAAAAGTTAAAAAATGCTTATAAATTCGCTTTTCCCTTTATTTATTGGTAAAACGCAACTTTTTTTTAATGCTTATCGTATTGTAATACCAAACTTATTTATATCTTAGCAACTGATAGGATTCAAAGATTGACTTTTTTATGGTAAAAAAATGTGTTATAGCACTCTATTTAATATCGCTAAATGCTTTATTACTTGCACAAACTGATTCAACATCATCAAGTGTAACTTCTGATTCGTCTTCAGTTATTACTCCTTCTCCATCAGTAGAAAAAGGTGTTAATGATTATAAAACAAAAGGTATTTCAGTATCACCAGCTCATTTTCATTTAAATATGAAACCTGGAGAAGTTAAAACTTATAAAATCACAATTAAAAATGATACTGAAAAAACAGAAAAATTTAAAGTAAATACTTTCGATTTTAATATGGATGGAAAAGGTAAAAGTAGCTTCATTTCTCCAGGAACTGGAAAATACTCTTTATCTAAATGGTTAAATGTTTCTCCAACCTTTATTGAAGTTGCACCAGGAGAAAAGAAAGAAATAAAATTTACTGTTAATATTCCAACAGATTCTACAGGTAATAAAGCTGCTTGGAATATTATAATGATAGAACAAGAAGAACCTAGAAAAAAATTAGAGCCACCTAGTCAGAGTGACCAAACTATTGCTCTTGGTGTTATTCCTACTTTTGCTTTTGGTGTTTTTGTTTACCAAAACCCACCAAATGTTTCATCAAATAGTGTGGAGATTACTAACTTTTCTAAAGTAGCAAAAAATGATAGTGTAAATTTTATTCAAATTGAAGCTAAGAATACAGGGAATGGAATTGCTTATTGTACTTCATATGTTGATTTAACTAATTTAAATACTGGTAAACAACAACGCTTAATGGTAAAAAGATTTACAATTGTACCTGAACTAACTAGAGATTTTACTTTTATTTTACCAAAAGGATTAGAAAAAGGAAAGTACTTAGCGATTGGAGTTCTTGATTATGAAGGATCTGAAGAAATACAAGCTGCTAAAATGGAATTTGAAATCAATTAAATAATTAATAATAAACCCTTAAATTAAAAACTATGAAAAAGTTATCTTACTTATGTGGAGCTCTTCTATTGTTTGGAGCTACTGCAAACGCACAGTTAATCGATGAAAAAGATGTAACTGTAACTATGGATTTACAACCAGTTTTACAATTGGATATGTCAACTCCAGATCAAATTGAATTTGTGTTTGATGAAATTAACGAGTATTATGCTGGGATTACAAAGTATGGTGCTACTCAATTAAGAGTGAGCTCCACTGTAAGCTGGGATTTATATGCAGTTGGTCGTTCAACAGGAACAAATGGACCTGAATTTTGGGATCAGCAATTAGCATATGGTAATAATAATGTTAATGCTATAGCAGATTTACCATTAAGTTTACTAGAAATACGTCAATCTCAACCAAACAATGGAGCAACAGCTGCTGCAGGTACGTATGCTGATTACAGTGCTTCGTTTTCTCCTGCTGCAACTCCTAGTGGTCAAAATAGTTTATATGTGAATGGTGGTACAAGTACACCTCCAACAACAAATGATAAATATATTGGTGGTCATGCAGGAACAACTGGTGTTGTTGGTGCAGATTTTTTACCTGGTGGTAGTTATTTAACCCAAACAGGTGTCTCTTCTGACTATTTTTACGTTTTAGACTATAGAATTTTACCAGGACTACCTGCTATATTCCCAATGGCATTTGATGCTGATGCTGCAACTGCTGAAGATATTATTACTGCAAATGCTGCAGGAAACTATGCTGAACCAGGTGTTTACACAATGTATGTTCAATACATTTTACTAGAAGACCAATAAGAAATATATCTAAATTATTAAAGGATATGGAACAATAGTTCCATATCCTTTCTTATTCTATCTACATGTCATTTACTAAGTTTTTTGTATGTTTAATATTTACTTTTTTCTCTCTATTGGGAGTAAAAGCTCAAATACATTGTGGTTTAGTAGAAATAGTACCTAATACATCAGTAAATTCTCTTTTATCATTCGATAATTTCACCAGTTATAATGGAGGAATAATAATGAATAGTGTTGCTAAAGTTAGAATTCAGGTTCAAGATAAAGCAGTAGTAGATCCATTATGTTCGTGGAGTCTAATAATGATAATAGATAATAACCCTGGTGGAGGAACACCAGCAAATGAGTGGGAAGAATTACTTTTATATGGAAGTGGTACAGGTATAAATCCACCAATTAATTTACTTGAAATTAGAGTTAGAAACTCTTGCTCCACTTCTCCTATTGATGGTGTTTTTCAAACATTTACAAATAATACAGACATTATAGATATTATAGCACCGCTACTCCCTATTACACCAGCTGGTAGTTGTGCTCTTAATGTAAATGGTCCTGGTAGTTATTTAACAAATTATGACGAATTTAATTTTGATATTGATATTCGTGTAACACCTAATTTTGCATATAACCCAGGTATATATCAACTTAACGTAAGATTTCATCTAGAAGAAAATCCTTAGTATTTAGTTTGAGAATATATTTAACTATAGAATCACTTTTTAATAAAACAGCTTTATTATTACTAATAATAGCTGTTTCTGTTGTTAATTCATTTGCTCAGCAAGATTCTATTTTAGGCACACCAGTCGATACTTTACTTTCTATTGATTCTACAACTGTTCCTACTACGAATACTAACACTTTAACAGATACTACCACTTTAAAAGGTGATGAAAACTCACCATTATTTACTGGTTTTAATTATCAAGAAATTGAATTAAAAAAAGGCGAAATAATTTCCAATCTCTTAAAAGTTTATAATAACACTTCCGAAGAGATGAAGTTTAAATTAGATATTGTTCACCCAGGCACATGGTCTTATATAACCCAGAGTGAAGAATTATACGTTGTTTCTCCTAACGACACTATTTTTATTCCAATAATATTAATACCTGACAAACTAATAAATGGCAATACAGAGGTAATGATAAATGCCTTTATTATAGATGAAAATAACCAACAAATTGGCGATAATTATTTTTCTATAAAGACTCAAAAAAAAATATCTTGGGATGTAAATATTGAACCATCAAATAAGTTTTACTTTAAAAACGATGAAACTTCAAAAAGATTTACCTACTCAATTGAAAATACAGGAAATTACAAACAAGACATTTTTATTAATTATCGTACCTTAAAAGGGGATATTACCTTGCTCGATACAAATAATAATATTTTATTAAACCCTAACTTCACATTTAATCTAGATAGTTGGGAAGATACATCTTTAACCTATATTGCATCCGTTTCTAAAGATAGAGGTAGAAATTTCAAAAAAATATCCACGCTAAATTATTTACCTAATTCTTCATTTGAATATAAAAAATATAGCCTATACATTAACAGCAGTGAACCTAAAGGATTAGAGGTTGGATCTTTTAAGAAAGGAAATAAAGTAGATTTTATCAAATTACCAAATCAAACTAAGGTTAGAGATTATGGATATCCATATCTCCCCTTAAATGTGGAGTTAACTGCCCAAAACTTACTTGATGCCAACTCCTATATGTCGATAGATATGAGAGGGTTTAAACAATTAAATGAGAAAGCAAGTATAAGTTATTTTAGTCAAATAAATTACTCTACAAATTACTATACCAATAATTATCTAAAAAATTCACCTTGGTATATAGGGTATTTTGATGACAATAAAACCATAGAAGTTGGTAATGTTAGTGGCAACATAATAGGTTTAAGTAGTTACGGAAAAGGAATAAAAGCATCATATGCTTACCTTGAAAAACATAAAACAGGTGGTTTTGCAATTAAATCTCCTGGTCTTTTCGGCCCTACAAGAAGTACTTCTTACGGTATGTTCCACACCTATGTTCATAATGAATATTTCAAAATTACAGGAAAAGCTGGAAGGCAGGAAAACTATAAAGCAAACAACAATCTCAACTCATTTTCTATAGAACCCAGTTTTAATATAAATAAAAAACATTATTTTTCAACTATTGGGGCACTAACAAGAAGAGAAAATTATTACATAGATAGTTCTGCTAGCATATATGGTTTTTTAGTTGGAGGAAATTATAATTCTCAATATTTAAATAAAAAACTAAAATTCAATATTTCATCAAGATATAACAATAAAGAATTTAGTAACGGTTCTTATAGCCGTTTTAATGCAAACCATAGATCAAGTTATTATATTAACTCTAAATGGGATGTATATCTAGCAAATTATTATCAAAACACTACTCTTTATAATAGTTCAACTTCTCAAGAATTATTTAAACAAGAATTGCTATCTAATACTCTTGTTTTTAACTCTCAAACGAAAAGAGGGACATACCAACCTGGTGCGTTTTATTATTATAGAGATTATTTATCTAGTCGAATTCACAATAGAGGCTTAAGTTTTAGATATTCAACATTTAATTTTACACACAACTTATTAGCTACAGCTTATTTTAGAGCAGGATATGCTGTTCCTATAGACGTTGAAGAACCGAAAAATTATTTTAACCTTCAATTTACTTCCCTGTTAAGATATCGAATATGGAGTTTAACATCTTTATATTATTATGGATCCTTCTCTAATACAACAATTCAAACTCAGGTATATAACAGTATTACACCCCAAAATGTTAGATTATCTTTACAGCATCAATATCAATTAAAAAATAAACATTTTATACTAGAATCAAATCTGGTGTATAATTATAATAATGTATTTAGTAATCATTTTATTGGCTTGTACCCAGAAATGTTTTTCTACACTAATAATGGTTGGAGATTTAGTTTAAGAGCTTATTATAATTTCAGATCTAGTTATTATGGAAATGTTTATGCTGATGACCCCCTGCTAGCTAGTATTAATAATGAAACATCTAGAAGCTATAATCAAAACACTAACTTAGGTGTCACTATAAGAAAGGAGTTTGGTATTCCAATTCCTTTTATCAAAAAAACATCAGCATCATTAGACTTTGTTTCTTTTTATGATATAAATGGTAATGGAGAAAAAGATAATGATGAACCTGCTATTGAAAATGTTGTGATAAGATTAGGAGCAAAAGAAGTTATTTCAAATAAAAAAGGTGAGGCAGCGATAAAAAATATCCCTATGGAAACATATGATTTTACTGCTTTTGCTTTAGATGACTTACAAGGATGGTTCCCAAATACTGATGATTCGCTACAAATTGTTGTTTCTAATACAACTTATATTCCTTTTGTTAGAGGAGTTAAAGTTTATGGAGATGTGGTATTAGACAGACAAAAAATTGCTATCGCAGACACCAGTAAGCCATTTGATTTATCAAGAATTAAAATTACTGCTGTAAACGGAAAGATCTACAATACATTAACAGATGTAAATGGACGTTTTGAATTTTATATGCCAAATGGTGATTATATAATGACTATGGATGAAACTATACTTGGAGATAAATATACCATTACCCGAAACAACATCCCTATGACCTTAACCAACAAACAAGATGGAGTATATATTTCTTTTTACATAATAGAAAAACGTAAAAAAGTAATTAT
>CAXBPN010000033.1:0-14737 GCA_963977515.1 uncultured Flavobacteriales bacterium | reverse complement strand
CTTCGTTAATTTCAATACTCGTATTTAGGGTTTGATAGGTTGTATAAAAAACAACCACCACGCAAAATAATAAGACTCCAAAACCTGTTCCTATCTTTTTACCTATCGTAAATCTAAATGCCATTGTTGAGTTTGATTTTTTACTTCTCATCGGGAGAATCAAGCGTTTCTAACTCTTTCTTATAAATTGCTTCTTTTGCTTCATCGTTCAACCCGTGGTAGATATTTCCTAAACCAATTAGTGTTTCCTTTCTATTATACCCTAAATCATAAGACTTCTTCATATAGGGAAGTGCTTTCAAAAATAAATCAATACAAATGTCTTGTAACTCATTTAGTTTTTCCAAATCCATATCATAATCCATATTATTGATAATATCTGCAGCTTGATTATAGTATAGTATTCCAATACTATAATTTGCACTTCCATTATTTGTATCTAAAGCAAGTACTTCTTTGTATATCGATTTTACTTGTTCGATTTTTGATGAATCTAAATTATTTCCTTGTAAAGCATGTTGATTTAACATTGAGGCAAGTGCTAATTTAAATTTAATATCTTGAGATTTTAATTCTACATCAGGATTAGATAACAACATCGTTTCTCTAAATTTAGCGTAATTTTCTTCTGCTAATTGAAAAGTTTCAGGGGCTAATGAGCGAGCGGCATCGTTATACAATGTAGATGCTAAGTAATTTAACATTTTAGATGAGCTCTCCGTAAATTCTTTTTTAGCATCAATTTTATTCAATTTACTTAGTGAAGCTACTGCCTCTAATCTATATTTAGAGTTTTTGTCATCTTTCTCTTTTGATTTATATAGCTCTTTATAGATAAACCCCCTATAATACCATGTTTTTGCCTCATTATTTATAGTAGAGTCTAAGGCTGCTTCATCAATATATTTTTTAGCACTATCTAACTCTGGTTTTTGTAAATAAAACAATGCTTTAGAAACACCATCTTTACCCACAAACTGAGCATTAGCAATAGTGCCTATCAGAAGTATTAGAGATAATATGTAAAGTCCTTTCCTCATTTATTTTACAGTAAAAGCTAAAGCTTCTAAGCTTGAACTTACTTTTAATTTATACTTTTCTACATTGGTCTTATTTAACTCAAATTTTTGTCTATTATCTTTTATTATAAAATTAATTCCCGCACCTTTATCAACAAGACCTGATTGCTCTGTAACTATAAGTGTACTATTATTTTTTAATGATTTTAATACAGATGAAATCTCCCCACTTTTATCTTTGCTTAGGTATAAAATATGGCACTTTGAAATATCTTGAGTAGAATTGAATTTTTTAACTTGAAGTGATTGATTGGCTACTTTTTTAGTTTGAGTCATTTTGGTTAGTTCACTATAGAGAGGAGACTCTCCTATTATACCAATTGTAAACTCACCTTCTTGATAAGATTTAGGCCATTCAATATATTTAGTGAAATTGTAAATAAATACTGCTTTAATTTTTGCGTTTGTATCTATTGATCCTGCAGGTTTAAAACCTGTTTGGATAAAAAACATACCTACTAATATAAAAGCAATTTTTTTCACTAATTGGTTATTTGACAAAAACTAGACCAAAAATTAATTGAGGAAAGATACAAAAAAAAAATTAACCATAAAGTTTTACAAAAAAGAAGAATTCAGCTTAATTCTTTTTTCTTCCTTTTCCTGATTTCCTGCCACCACTAGAGGTTTTAGCGTTATTTTTGTCGCTATTTTTTGGCTTAGCAGTAGTTGATTTATAACGACGTTTACTAGATGAAAATACAGAATTATTTCTCAGTTTTACAGGCTTTCTAGAAACTGAATGTTGATAAAGTTTAGACTTAGATTTTGTTCTTGGTTTTTTTGTAGAGGTAACATTTGGTCCTTTTTTCGATTTGCCAGAAAAAGCATCTCTATGTTTTGGAGCTTCGTATGAGCCTGATTTAGCAGAAGCAGATCCTGAACTTTTTTTCTTCCAAAACTGCCCATAGGCATTTGAGGAACAAAAAACGAACAAACCTATTAATATTACAACTAAATTCTTCATACAAAATAAAACGACTAACGATTTTTAACTGCTTAAATTCTAAGAAATAAAAAACCAACCTCCCTTTTTAAAGGGGGTAAATATAACAAGATGCCTTTTTAATATGGCATATCAAAGGTGTGTTTTATTAACAATTTAAAATATTTGTTAATAACCTATTTTTTTGGTGCTGCATTTGAAGGAGTCATTGAAATGGATTCAATATCTCTGTCGAACAAGTATAATCCACCCTTATCAGCTCCTATCATTCTCAACTTATCCATAATTGTTCTAGCTAATGCTTCTTCTTCAATCTGTTCTGCAACATACCATTGCATAAAATTGTGAGTGGTATAATCTTTTTGTTCTAAACAAATTTCTACCAAATTATTTATCTCATTTGAAACCATTACCTCATGGTTTAAAAGTGTTTGAAATAAATTATTTAATGATTCATAACCTTCTTCTGGCTTAGATAAAGCAGGTATAACAGCCTTTCCCCCACGTTCATTAACATACTGAACAAGTTTAAGCATGTGTATTCTTTCTTCGTCAGAATGTTTGTATAAAAACTGAGCTGTACCTCCTAACCCTTGAGTTTCTGCCCAAGAAGCCATTGCTAAATATATTTGTGAAGATTCTGCTTCTATCAAAATTTGTGCGTTTAAAGCACTTTCTATTTCTTTTTTTAACATAAATTAGATTTCTTTTACTACAAACATAGGCAATTCCACGTGACAAGTCAATTTATTTGTCATGCTTTTATGGAATATTTTTTCAATAAATCCGTGTTTACGAGACAATATCGCTAACATATCGCAGTTATTTTTTTCAACAAAACTATTTAGCCCCTCAACTATATTTTCATTTTTTTCAAAACTTAAACTGTGATTTATTGCTGAAAATTGTTGCTTAATTTCTGCCGTCCCAACCGCTCTACTTGAATCATTTACATCCCCTTCATTTTTATAAACATTAACGAATAAGGTTTCTGTTTTATACTTTTTAGTAAAATCAAGATATACCTTAAAAGCAGACACGTCTTTAATTTCTTGGAGATCAATTGCAAAAGCTACTTTTTTTATTTGTGATATTTTAGCATTTTCTGGGATAATTAAAACCGATTTATCGCTGTGTATTACAACCTCTTCTGTATTGCTCCCTATTAAAACTTCTTTTAATCCTGACGCTCCTTTTGTTCCCATCACTATTAAGTCTATCCCAATTTTATTAGCATAAATATCAATAGAATTAGCAACATTTCCAGCCATTGCTTTAGTTTTTATCTCTAACTCTTTATTCGCTGGATTACTTTTTATTTCTTTAACGCAACCTAACAGTTCTTCTTGTGATGATTTTTCTAACGCCTCTAACAAAGTTCTTGTCATAGGAGATGAGCTAGAATAAGGCATTTTATAAGAATTCAGAATGTGAAGCTTAGCCCCAAAATCTTTTGCTAAAACTATAGCAACTGCAAGTGCATGTTTTGAGTTTTCTGAGAAATCTGTTGGGAAAAGAATATTTTTCATCTAATTAATTTTAAATCAAAAATAACTCTTTCTTTCTTTTTTAGAATGATTTTTATCACTATTTAATCATGAACAAAAAAGCGAAATCCTCGCCCATGAACATTCATGATTTCTATTCGCTTATCTTTATTTAAATGCTTTCTTAACTTGGCAATATAAACATCCATACTTCGTGCGTTAAAGTAATTATCGTCTCCCCAAATTGCTTTTAATGCGTATGTTCTTTCTAAAATTTTACCTTGATTTAATGCTAATAATCTTAATAAATCATTTTCTTTTGATGTTAATTTTTGATTAGTATCTTCTATTGATAATATTCTTTTTTGATAGTCAAAACTATAATTTCCAATGGTAAATAATGTTTCTTCTACTTCTTTATTTTGAGGTTGAGAACGCCTAAGAACTGCTGTAATTCTTGCCAATAACTCCTCCATACTAAACGGTTTAGTTATATAGTCATCAGCTCCTGACTCAAAGCCTTGCAGCGTATCTTCTTTCATCGATTTTGCAGTAAGAAATATAATTGGAATGGTTTCGTTGATTTTACGAATTTCTTTCGCTAATGTATAACCATCTTTTACTGGCATCATCACATCAAACAAACATAAATTATAATTCCCTTTTGCAAATAATGTAAAAGCTTCATCTCCATTTACAGCTAAATCTGTGTTATATCCTTTGGCTTTTAAATAATCACAAAGTAAGTTCCCTAGGTTTACATCATCTTCTGCAAGGAGGATTTTAATATCTTTATTCATAGTTAATTATTTTCATTATTTATAAATGGTAAATACACCTTAAATGTTGTTCCAACACCAAATTCACTCACTACTTGGGTTTCTCCGCCATGTTTTTCAACAAGTGCTTTTACGTAATTCAATCCTAATCCAAACCCTTTAACATTGTGCACATTTCCTGTTGGAACCCGGTAAAATTTATCAAATATTTTGTTGATGTTTTCCTTTTTAATTCCAACTCCATTATCAGCAACACTTATCAATATTCCTTGCTTATAATTCTCTGTCGAAATAATAATGTCTGGTTCAGTTGGCGTATATTTATTCGCATTATCCAACAAATTATAGATTAAGTTAGTAATGTGTACTTTATCTGCATTAATTTCACAGTTTTTAGCAGCTAAGTTTTTACTGATTTTTCCTTTTTTACTTTCTACTTGAATAATAATATTTGCTGTAACTTGTATAATAACATCGTGAAGATTAAATGTTTCTATTTTTAATTTTAAATCTGTATCCCACATTGCACTTTTTAAAACGCTCTCCACCAACAAACCTAGTCTTTTATTTTCCTGACTAATCATATTTACATAATTAGAATTTGCTGATGGATTTTTGCAAACATCTTGGTCAGATAAAGCCTCACAAGCTAAAGAAATTGTTGAAATTGGTGTTTTCAGTTCATGAGTCATATTACTAATAAAATCATTTTTTATTTCTGATAACTTTTTTTGCTTAAAAATAGTTTGAATGGTATAGGTAAAAGCTAAAACAATAATTATCAACAACATAACAGACGTCAACAGCATTAACCACATTGTTTTGAGTAAATATCCTTTTTGATTAGGAAAATAAATACTTAAAAAATGAGGCGATTCTAAAATATCGTTAGGAAACAATTGAGCGTAATAATTTGATTGTCTAATCTTATTAATATTAGATAAAGAGTCAACTAACAATCCATTACCATCATAATCAAAAACTCCATATTGAAAGCTAGCCTTAATATCTCTATGAATCAACTCTAGTTTTAATAAGGAATCTAATATTTGTTTATTCACTCTTTCTAGTATTGGACGATATTGATTGGTTTGATAAATGCTTTTCAACATCTCATCCAACATCATTAATTTTTCATTTTGTTGATAGTTCAATAATGAATCTTCTGAAGAAAAATTATTAATAGGAAGGTTACCTTGAACACCAATACTCATTTGAAATTCACTACCATTATCAGAGACCGACTCAACTGTTTTTTGATAGACCTGCCCATTTCCTGTATTTTTTCGCTGCTCGTTAACTCTATATTTAACTCCATTTTCTTCAAAATAAGCAGAGGTATCAAAATTGGATTGTTGCATTGAATAAAGCAACTTTGCTTTTTGGTTAAAAATTTGCTGACTTTTCTGATGAATTTTAACTCGATTTAATGCTTCTATCTTTTCTAACTTGTTAGCTACAGAAAATAAAGCAGATTTTACATCCCTACTAAACTCATCTTCTCTCAATGCCACGGCACTATCAATCCAATACAATTGAATAGCAACCAACCCCAACAAAGCAGTTGTAATAACCCCTATTAATATGTAAATAAATTGTTTCTTCATTTCTAATAGTAATCAAATGTAGTCCTTAACCTTTGGAACTAAATAAAGGTTAACACTTTTTAACATTTCTTAACGTGGTTTTAACATCAGTAGCATTAATTCTAGCTTACTTTTGACTTACATACTTCCTCAATTTACCTTCCTGTTTAGTTAGTGCAAATAGAAACCCATCAAGTCCGATGGGTTTTTTTATGCACATGCTATAGTAACAACCGACACTTTACAATTTATTTTTTGTAATGCTGTAATACTTGCTTCAAGTGTTGCTCCAGTAGTAACTACATCATCCACTAACAAAACATGTTTGTTTTCAAGTTTTTGGTTTTTATTTACATCAAAAATCTCAGAAACATTCTCCCACCTGTTAAACCTACTTTTTTTAGTTTGAGTTTCAGAATAACTTTTTCTATACAAAACACTAGTGTCTAACTCAATTTCTGTGCTTTTCGAAAGTCCTTTTGCAAAATATTCACTTTGATTATAACCTCTTTTTTTTAACTTATCAGGATGTAGTGGAACTGGAATTATATAGTCTATCGATTTTATCCATTTACTTTTCAGTAATTCAAATCCATATAATTCACCAACTTTTTCGCCAACTTCTTTCGCTCCTTTATATTTTAATTGATGTAATAAATTCTGAACCTTGCTTCCTTTATTAAAAAAATAAAATGCTGCTACATGTTGAACTTCTATTCTTCCCCAGAATATTTTTGTTAAAGGATTTCCCTTATCCAAATGATAGTTTGTTTTGGGTAATGAAAACTGGCATGAGGTACAAATTACTTCTTCATGCTTTAATAATACACCATTACATGCAAAACAAATTTTGGGAAATATTAGATTAAAAAAATCGTTTAACATAGATACTTTATACACAGGTTAGTTTGCATAACTTTTAAGATTCTAAACATCATAAAATTAAAAATAAATTACTTTTGACTTACTAATTATATAGATAAATGGAAAAGCAAACTGAAAATCAAAAAATTACACCTTCAACACCTGAAAATAAAGGAAATAAGACAAATAAACTATTAATTGTTGTTGTTATTTTATTGTTAGGCTTTTGTGGTTTCTTAATCTGGCAAAACCTTGAACTCCAGAAAAATATTGGCGAAAAGCAAATCGAGTATGTTGATTTAAATACAGAGAAAGATCGTGTTCAAGCAGAATTGGAAGATATGTTAGCTCAATATAATGCTTTAGAAACAACTAATGAAACCATAAAAGGTGAGTTAGAAGCAGAAAAGGCAAAAATAGAAGACCTCTTGAAAAAAATGAAGGGTAAAGATTGGACTATATATAAACTAAAAAAAGAAACAGAAACACTGAGAACAATCATGAAAGGGTTTGTAGTTCAAATCGACTCCTTAAATACAGCCAATCAAGAACTAAAAGCAGAAAATACAGTTGTAAGAAATGAATTAAGTTCTGAGAAAGATAGAACTGAAAATCTATCAAAAGAAAATGAAGGGTTATCTAATAAGGTAACAATTGCTTCCTATTTAAAGACTGTTGGCTTAACCTCTTATGGTATAAGAGTAAAAAATGATAATACTGGGAAGGAAAATGATAGGGCAAAGAAAATTGATAAAATTAGAACTTCTTTTACTGTTCAAAAAAATGAAATAACACCTCCTGGTAATAAAACAATTTATGTTAGAATACTCACTCCTGATGGTAAAGTTTTATCTGAAAAAACAGACGATTCAAATAAATTCGATTTTAATGGTATTAGAGGGTTGTTTAGTGCTAAAAAAGACATCAATTACCAAAACAAAGAAGTTGAATTAACTATAGACTGGGTTAAAACAGACGAATTCCCTGTTGGAGAGTACAGTGTGGAAATTTATGCGGACGGTGTAGATATAGGAAAAACGAAATTTACACTCAAATAAAATTGTTTTTGGTAGTTTTGTCATCCAAAAAAATTAGAATTATATTATGAATAATATTTATGACAAGGCTATAGACTTTGTGCTTTTTTATGGACCAAAGTTAGTTGGTGCTATATTAGTTTGGATTATTGGTTCAATCGTAGTAAAATTTTTAGCGAAGACATTTAATCGAATACTAGATAAAAGAAAAATTGACCCCTCATTAAAACCTTTCTTAACAGGCATAGTTAGTTCATTACTTAAAGTAATGTTGGTAATTAGTGTATTAGGGATGGTTGGTATTGAAATGACTTCTTTTATAGCTATTTTAGGTGCTGCTGGTTTAGCTGTTGGTATGGCTTTGTCTGGTACTTTACAAAATTTTGCAGGAGGTGTAATGATCTTAATTTTTAAACCTTTTAAAAATGGAGATGTAATTGAAGCTCAAGGGCATATCGGTTCTGTGTCGGAAATACAAATTTTCAATACGATTCTTAAAACTCCTGACAATAAAACAATTATCATCCCTAATGGTGGTCTTTCTAATGGTTCTATGACCAATTATTCGACTGAACCACAAAGAAGAGTGGATTGGACTTTTGGTATAGCTTATGGTGATGACGCTGCAAAAGCAAGAGAAGTATTACAATCATTAATTAATGCTGATGCTAGAATTTTAAAAACTCCAGAGCCATTTATTGCTTTAGCGGCTTTAGCTGACAGCTCTGTAAACTTTACGGTTAGAGTTTGGGTGAAATCTGAAGATTATTGGAGTGTTTTCTTTGATATGAATGAAAAAGTATATAACACTTTTGCTAAAGAAGGCTTAAGCATTCCTTTCCCTCAAATGGATGTTCATGTACATAACAACAATTAACATAAGGCTTAAAATGAAAAAATTAATACTTAGTTTAACTTTTACAATACTTGCCATTTCAAGTTTTTCTCAAACAACCGAAGCTGAGAAGACACTTAAAAAACAACATGCTGATACTATTCCAGATGGTTGGAAAACAGGAGGAGTTATCTCAATAAACTTTACACAAGTAAGTTTAACAAATTGGGCTGCTGGTGGAGAAAATTCAATCTCATTAAATGGGTTAACAAGTGTATTTGCAAATCTTAAAAAAGGAAACTCTACTTGGGATAACACCCTTGATTTAGGTTATGGCTTACTAAAACAAGGCGATGAAGGTCTTAGAAAGACTGATGATAAAATTGACTTTATGTCAAAGTATGGTCATAAAGCTTATAAAAACTGGTACTATGCAGGATTAGTCAATTTTAAATCGCAAATGGCCCCAGGCTACAATTACCCTGACGACTCAACTGAAATTTCAAAGTTTATGGCTCCAGGATATTTGTTAGGAGCAATAGGTATGGATTTTAAACCAAATGCTAATTTTACTTTATTTATATCTCCTTTAACTGCAAAAATGACATTTGTAAATGATAAAAAATTAGCCGATGCGGGTGCGTATGGTGTTGATGCCGCAGTTTATGATGATTTTGGAATATTAGTTACCGAAGGAAAAAGATTACGAGCAGAATATGGTGGTTATTTAAGAGCTGTTTTAAATAAAGACTTAATGGAAAACATTAAACTACAAACCAAGTTAGAATTGTTTTCTAACTATACTGAAAACCCTGACCGTGTTGATGTAAACTGGGAAGTATTGATTTCTCTAAAAGTTAATAAATTTGTTTCGGCAACTATATCAACTCAATTAATTTACGATCATGATGTTGACATTGCTGTTGACAGAAATGATGATGGTGTTTTAGATGGTGTTGGCCCAAGAACTCAATTTAAAGAAGTATTAGGCATTGGGTTAACCTATAAGTTTTAACCTATAAACTTAAAAAGCTAGTTAAAACCTGATGAGTATTCATCGGGTTTTTTTATCTTTAAAAGTCAAAGATTTAACTATCTTCACATTACAGAATTATTATTGAGGCAACCAAAATATTAATCATCCGTCTTTTAAAATGAAATAATGGATCTTGCAGACCAGAACATATTACATAACATTGTTAAAAAATGTGTTAAAGGAGATCGAAAAGCTCAAAAAGAGCTTTACAAAAAGTACTATAGCAAAATGATGAATGTTTGTTATCGATACTCCAAAAAAACTGAGGATGCAGAAGATTTATTACAAGATGGATTTGTAAAAGTGTTTACAAATCTTAGTCGTTACGACTTTAATGGTTCTTTGGAAGGTTGGATTAGAAGAATAATGGTAAACACCGCAATTGATTTTTATCGCAAAAATAAAAATGTACATTTTGTTGATGAAGAAGGAGATTATATTTTAGAAACATCAAAAGTAGAAAGTGCTGACCATATTTATAGTCAATTTGGAGTTGATGAAATTATGGACGCCATACGGCAATTAAGCCCTGTTTACAAAACGGTTTTTAATATGTATGTAATTGATGGATATAAACATAAAGAAATTGCAAAACATTTAAACATAAGTGAAGGAACTTCAAAATCGAACCTTGCAAAAGCAAAAAATAATTTAAGAGAAATCTTAATAAAAAAAGAAAAAAGATATTACGATGAGTAATTTAGAAGAAATCATAAAACAAAAGGTAGATCAATTTGATGTACCTTTTAATGAGGCACATTGGGAAGCAATGGATACTAAGCTTCATGCTTTAAAAATAGCTAAAATCAAGAAAAATATATTTCTTGCTGCTAGTGTTGTTGCAATATTAAGTGTTGTTACCTTTTTAGCGTACAACCCAACAAATACTACTACAGAAATAGTAACTCAACCAACTAACAATTCAATAGAAGATAATACTTCTACAACAAATGAAATTAATTCTGATAACACTACTGTAATAATCAATAATGAAAACCATTCAACTACAGAGACAACTTTGAACGAAGAAGTTAGCACTGTAAACCCCATACAAACTACTGAAATTAGTACAACTGAAAAAGAAATTAAACTCTCTAATAATAACGAACCTATTGGAATTACACCTCCAAATATTAGTGCTGAATTTATTGTTTACAATAACCGAATCTGCTTAGGTGAGGAAGTTAGTTTTGAAGTTATAGAAAAGAGAAATGTATCTTACTTATGGGATTTTGGCGATGGCTCAACTTCTATAAAAGCAAACCCTAAACATACTTATTTAAATGATGGCGTATATTCTGTCCAATTAACTGTTACCGATATCAACTCTGGTAAAAATGTGACGAATGAAGTAAAACGAGCTGTTGAAATTTTACCGTTACCAAATGCTGATTTTAGCTATTTTGAAGTTGCCGAAAAGCATGATGCTAATAAGCTTAAGTATCCCTATACCACTTTTGTTGTTAAAGATAAAAATTTAGAATCTTACACATGGAATTTTGGAAATGGTCAAACAGCCACTCTTGCTAATCCTAAAATTATTTTTGATAAAAAAGGAGCCTTTAAAACAACTTTAATTGTTAAAAACACTTACGGTTGTATTAATTCAAATTCAAAAATGGTAGCCATAGATTATCCTTTTAATTTATTTGCTCCAAATGCATTCTCTCCTAATCAAGATGGAGATAACGATACTTTTATACCAAAAGCTTTACTTGCATGGGATGTTCAGTTTGAAATGTTGATTACAAATAAATCAGGTGATGTTGTATTCAAATCTATAGATAAATACAATGGTTGGAACGGAAAACGCAACAATAATGGAGCAACTCTTGAACCAGGTATTTACTTTTGGCAAGTTATAACTTATGATGCTGAAGGTCTTCCTCATCAACATTTTGGGAAGATTAACCTCATAAAATGATTTGTTATATTTTAAACAAAGTCTTAAAATATTTGTTTAAATGTTGAATATCAGTAGTATTACTAATATTTGTTATTATATTTATGCCATACTTTATAACTATGAATAAAACGCTAACATTTTTATTGATTTGTTTAACCACTTTTACTTTTGGTCAAAATACGGAGAAAATAAAACATTTTGAACAAAAAAATGTAACCATTAATATTATTCAAAAGGATTGTATTAACAAACAAAAAGGCATTGAAAAGCAATATTATTTTATTGAAATAATTAATAACAATCCGTCTTCTGTAAATATTTCTTTTAAAAAAGAAGTTTGGTACAATAATGTTTGTCAATCATGCAACTCCCAATCTAACGAATATAAAGTTAACATAACTGTAGCAGCTAATAGTTCTGTTATTGGCGACTGTAATTCTGATAACAAATCACTTAGCATATTTTCAAAAATGTTAAACCTCGATAAGGTTAGGAAGCTTTCTAAATACGAATTAAAAAATATCAATGTTGAAATTATTAAGTAAATTATTTTTTATTGCTTTTACTCTTATTAGTTTTCGAGGAGTTTCGCAATGTACATTAAACCTTTTTGCCACTCCCGACCCTGTAATATGTGGCGAATGTGTTACTTTAAGTGCATACGGAAGCATGGATGGGAATGTAGCATTCCAAGAAGATTTTAATGGAGGATCACCTAGTGGTTGGCAATTTACTCAAGCCGTAACACTTGCTAATAATACTTGTGGTGTTCCTTCACCTGATGGTACAGATTTTATGTGGATGGGTGATCAATCTGTAAACCCTAGAGATATGACTACTGTAGGTTTTGATTTAACCTTAGGAGGAACTATATGTTTTGAGATGCGTTATTCTGTGCAAGGGGATGCTTCTCCGTGTGAAGGACCAGACGAGCCAGATGAGGGGGTCTATCTTCAATATTCAACTGATAACGGAGCTACTTGGATAACAATAGATTATTGGGATCCAAATGGAGGAAATGACCCTAATTTGACTGGGTGGAATCAGTATTGTGCAGCAATTCCAGCCGGAGCTTTAACTGCAAACACTATGATACAATGGCACCAAGATGCTGTGAGTGATGATGTATATGACCACTGGGGAATTGATAATGTAATAATCACGTTAAACGATCCAAACTCACAAATTACATGGTTACACGACGGGTTTACTTATCCACTAGGTTCAAGTGGTGGAGACAATCCCACTCAAGTATGTGTAACTACAAATACAACTTATACTGCACAAATTACTAATGGGACTAACACTTGTACTGAAAGCATAACAGTAAATGTAGTTAATCCCGTTGTTTCTGTTTCTGCAGCACCTGACACTAGTATTTGTCCCGGCGAATGTGTTCAATTGGTTGGCGAAGCTAAAGTTGTAACTAGTCCTGCATCTACTCCTACTTTTGAAAATAATGAATTTTCTGTTGTAACTGGAGGAAGTGCTGATATGAATATTAATGTTACTGGCTTAAATCAAACTACATTAACTTCTACTTCTATTACAGAGGTTTGTTTAACAGGATTTACCTTTTCAGGAACTCAAATTTGTACTTCGTTTGGAGGCTGTAATTGTAATGGAGCAAATATCAGTTTAGGAGCAACCTGTAATCTTGATATTAGTAGTTTTGATGTTATATTAACTACCCCTGATGGTTGTCAAATAACACTTGTCCCTAGTGGTGTAGCTACTGGAGCTAACTATACTGATGTTTGCTTTGTTCCTTCTGGTGGTGCAGACATCAATGGTGGAGGGTTTCCTTCTCCAGGCACATGGGATCCAGATCAACCGTTTTCAAATTTAAATGGATGTAATACTAATGGTGTATGGAATTTGGAAGTTAATGCCCCAGGTGGTTTAGGTTTTGGTATAGGAACTTTACAAGGGTGGGCAATTTCTTTTGATGACCCAGAAATAAGTTATCCAGCCTCTTACACTTGGTCTCCTACAACAGATATGACCAACTCAAATACGCTAATCCCCACCGTATGTCCTCCAGCAACTCAAACTTATACTTTAGAAGCTACTGATGCTAATAACTGTGTAATTGTAACTGATGTTGCAACAGTAACAGTAACAGCATGTACTAATTGCTCAATCGACTCCCTTACTGTAAATACAACTCCTTGTGACGCTTCCGGTAATTATACAACAAATGGTTTAATTTATTTTACAGATGCACCAGCAACGGGGAATCTAATTATTGAAGATTGTAATGGAATACAACAAACTATTGCTGTAGGTGCTATTGCTAGCCCTCAAGCATACAATTTAACTGGGCAAACAGCCGATGGAGCAGCCTGTGATATAACAGCTTACTTTAGTGATGATGTAACCTGTACAAATACAGAAAATTATACAGCTCCTGTTTCTTGTGACCCATGCAACATAGATAGTTTAACCTTATTAGTAGGTGTTTGTCAAGCAGCAACTAGTACTTATGACATTAATGGTAATATTTACTTTGCAAATGCTCCATCAAGTGGAACATTAACAGTAACAGATTGTAATGGTAATAATCAAGTGTTTAATTCACCCTTTACAAGTCCTCAAGCATATAATTTAACTGGGCTAACAGCAGATGGTGCTGCTTGTGATGTTACTGCTGTTTTCTCTGCCGATGTGGCTTGTACAATGACCACTAATTATAATGCTCCTGCAACCTGCTCTGTTAATCCTTGTAATATGGATTCGATAGTATTATCACAATATGGTTGTATAAACAACACCTTTACAGTAGAAACAGAAGTATATTTTAGTGACGCCCCAACTACAGGTACATTAACAATAACGATAGATGATGGAACAACAACTTATGATACCATTATAAATCCACCATTTACCTCACCTGCATCATGGACAAACTCAACAATTGCTACCGGTGGAGGAGCATATACTGTAACTGCTACGTTCTCAGCAGATGCAGCTTGTAACATCAGTTTTGGAGGTACAGCTCCAAACAATTGTGATTGTTCTGCATTTATTGGCACATTTACTAATGATGTGGACGGTAGTGCTGCAACAAATAATATACAGCTATGTTTTGGAGAAACATTTACCATGACCAATAATGGAGATTATGTCGCTCCAGGGGAGGCGACAAGCCCGCCAATAACAGCTTATGATCCATCAGCAGG
>CAXBPN010000032.1:0-14904 GCA_963977515.1 uncultured Flavobacteriales bacterium | reverse complement strand
TTTAGGTGGTCAATTTGCACCAAATTTAGGTGGTCAATATAGCCGTTTTTTCCATTCTACTATTAGATTAACTGGAAATAATGGAACAAATATAGACTTGAAAGGCTATAATAATTTAATTCATATAAAAGCAAATACTTTAATTAAAATCGAAATATTGAAACCGTTGAAAACTATTGATATTATTGTCATTTCTCTAAATCAAAAATTATAAAACATATAGTATATTTATTCGGGTTAAGAAATGTCTCTCTATGGAACAACTATTACAAGAAGAATATAACAAACTTGATGAATGCGAAAGGAGTTCGCTTGAAAAATTTAATATAATTAATAATATTATTCAAATTAAACTTGATAATATTCCTAATCAAGGATATAATAATGATATTACTATCGATATAAAAAAAATGATAAATTATCATATTCAAGTTGGAGAAGAAGCTCCTTTAAATTATGATTCTATTAAAGCAAAAAAATTTGGAGAAATGATTTCAATCTTTCCTATAAAAGACAAATTGTTATTAATAGATTATTTTTTAAGACAACTAGAAAAATCTGCATTTAAAAATGAAATAAAGGAATTTCAGAAATTAAAAAGTGAGCTTACCTTGAGAAATTCTATAAGTACATTTTCTTTAAATTCTTTTTTAAATATCATAATACTTTTTCCTTTACATAATATATTTTTTCTATTAGTAACTGTTCTATTTATTGGGTTTTTAACTGGAATAATTCTTCTACCAGAAATCAATCCTTTTTTTGGAGTATTAGATTTTAAATTAAATTATACTCAAATTGCTGAAAATAAATTTATTAATCATTTCTTAAATGTTTGTGGTTACCTATCTGGGCTTGATGATGATTTTCTTAAACCTTTAAACAGTACGACTTATGCCTCAATAATAATAGGAAAATTTATTATGTTTATTTATGTTTCTTGTCTTATCGTAAACAAACTAACTGAATATATTAAAAGATAAAATGCATAACATGGTTGACATAGTAACAAAGAAATTATTATCTATAATTTTTAGAGTAATTCTACTATCGTTTGCTTTATTAATCTATTTTTCAAAGGATAATTTATTTCCCTACTATTATTACCTTCTTGCATTTATTCCATATTTATTTATTTATAAATATACCCTTTTCAAAGATGGTCCTTACTCTATTTTAAGGCTTTTAAATGATTATAGCTTTATTACATTGCTTCTTTATGGAAAGGAATTAGATATCACTTCTATTTCTTTCTTATTCCTACCAATACTTAATTCATCTAACCATTCAGGAGAAAAAAAATCGATTTTATTGTATGCAGTTTTTTTTATCTCATTTTTAATATTAAATGATTTTATTTTTAGTTCTGATATTATATTTTGTACTTTGTTTTTTTGGTTAATAAATTTCTTAGTTGATTCTAAACAACGATTTTATAATAATATATCTGCTCTAAATAATCAAATTGAACTATTTTTTGAAGATGATTTTGAACTAAGAAAAAATTATAAAATATATGATGGTTTAATTTCCACTCTTAATAAAATTTTTCTTTTACTAGTTTATAAACCAAAATTTGAAAACATTATATGTTTTAAAGTAAAAAAAGGCAAACTAGTTATTATAAATAGTTCTTCATTTTTATGGTCTTTTAATATTGATTTTAATTTAATAGAACCTATTATTAATGGAAAAGTAAATATTCAAAAACACTCTAACTTAAAACTCAATATCAATGGTAAAGAGTGCACCAAAAATTTTGTTATTGCTAAAAATTCAAAACATTCTCAGTACCTATACATAGTGCAGTTAGTTGAAACATCTCAATCGTTTTCATTTTTTAATCTATATTATATTAATCTGTTAAAACCAATTTTCTCTCGAATTTCAAGGGTTCTGGATTTAGAATTAATATTAAAAACACAGAACAAAGAAATTCTTGAAGATTTTAAGAAAAAATATTTTCACGTTAAAAACGCTGAAAAAGCAATGCATTTTATAAAAAATAGATTTAATACTCTGGATAATTTTATAGCTATGTCTAAGGATAATATAGCTGGGAATATGGATAATGAAGATATGGAGCTTTACAAACTAGAATTAAAAAATGTTGAACACAACTTTAATATGTTGATTGACAGAGCTAAGAATATACTAAATAAATCTGATAAGCCATATTCAGCTAGCACTTTAGAATTAAAATCCCCAAGCTTTCTTTATGATGCTATTCGTGGGATTTGGATGGATTACTTTGTTGAATTCAACTATCAATTAAATTGGGATATTATAAAAACGTTCTCTTATAATATTAATTTAAATGTTGATGGATTATTCTTATTGATTGATGACTGGGTATGCAACATGCAAAAATACTCTTTAGGGCATGAAACTATTTTATTTAATGAAACTAAAGAAAGTTTAATTATAGTTTTCCAAAACCAGTTTAACCATAGTGCATTAAATGAAATCGAAGAGTTAATGAATGATTTTAATTCAACGGAAAAGGATAAAATACTAAAAAGAACTACTACTGGAATTTTACTTATAAAAGATATTCTTGAAGAAATGCTAATTAAAGCACATATTGAAGTAGATAGAGACCCAAATAAAATAAAGCTTATACTCTCTTTTAAAAAAACATATAATGAAAATAGCAATATTTGAAAATGAATATGATACAATTGAGGTAGCATTTAAATATACCAACAAAAAGTATTATAATGGATTACTTGATATAACAAATTTTCCAAGAAGTCAATCATTTAAAAATAAAATTTCAGATTTAAATAATTATGATTTAATTATAATTGACTTAGATTTATCATCAAATAGTGAGCTAGATGGATTTGGATTAATAAAGGAAATAGAAAAAGAATTTGGGATTGCCCACCCTAAAATGCTTATCCTTACGGGGCAAGACCTAGAAGAAAACTTTCATTTAACCAATCATTTGAATTATACTTACCCAGTTCTTGAAAAACCTATTAACTATCAAAAGCTTAAAAATAAATTTGATGAAATGGGAATTATCTAAGTAAATATCTTTGAAGAAACCTTTTTTCTGATTTACACGTTTTAAAAAAAAGTTGAATTTTTCAACCAATTTTTAGATGAAAAAAGGGCTTAAATGAATCAAACCGAAAACGAAACCGAAAACGTCAAAAACAAAAAACCCCGCAAACGCTTTGTTTACGGGGTTTTACATCTAAAAGATGCGGTCTGGACGGGACTCGAACCCGCGACCCCCTGCGTGACAGGCAGGTATTCTAACCAACTGAACTACCAGACCAAAATTCTAACGAACTTTCCCCTAAAAAGGAGTGCAAATATAACTGAATTTTTAATGCGGCAAAACTTTTTCAAAAAAATTATCTCATTTTTTTCCGCTTAATCAGGTAACTTAATAAGACTGAGTGAAATCCGTTTTTAATATCTACTTCAACAAAATCAATACCGTATTGCCCACACCTTAATTCAAGGTCTTTTTTTAACTTATTAATTTGTTCAATGTAATTACTCTTAACCTCATTAGGATGTAATTTAATTTCTTCCCCAGTTTCCATGTCAACAAATTGATAAGGTCTGTTTTCGAAATTAAAATCTAATTCCTTATCCTTATCTACAGTATGGAAAAGTACTACCTCGTGTTTTCTATGTTTTAAATGTTGTAAAGCTGCAAAAATCTCTTCAGTATTGTTTGTGTTTTCCATCATGTCAGAAAACAAAACAATTAAAGAGCGCTTATGAACACTTTCTGCAATTGTATGTAGCGATTTTACAGCCGATGTTCCTTTATTAATATTCGGTGTATTAATTAACTTTTCTAATTCATTTAATATAAGTTTTTGGTGAACCGTACTCGATTTTGCAGGTGTATGCAAATCTAATTCATCACTAAAAATGCTTACACCAAAAGCATCTCTTTGTTTCTTTAATAAATTCATTAAAGAGGCAGCAGCATAAATAGAAAATTGTAACTTGTTTATCGAGTTATCAGGAAAATACATCGATGAAGAGGCGTCGATAACAAGTTGACACCTTAAATTGGTTTCTTCTTCATATCGTTTTACAAACAACTTCTCTGTCCTTCCAAAAAGTTTCCAATCAACATGTTTGGTAGATTCGCCAGTATTATATAACCGATGCTCAGCAAATTCAACAGAAAATCCATGAAAAGGACTTTTGTGAAGTCCCGTAATAAAACCTTCTACAACCTGTTTAGCTATTAACTCTAAGTTTTCTAGTTTTTGTATTTGCTGAATATCAATTTCAAACGACATAAGTCAAATTTAGAACTTAGAACTAATATTTCAGAATTATTTACGGTTTATTGTTGAAAACGATTTTTTCAACTCACATTCTCCCTATTTTTTCTTTGTATTTTTCAAAAAAATTAATTCATGTAACATGGTTTTAGAAATTATTGATTGGATCATTATCATTTCTTTTTTATTGGTTTCTTTATTTATAGGATTAAAATTTAAAGATAAAGCCAGTGGTTCTTTAACCGATTTTTTCCTAGCCGGCAGAAATCTCCCTTGGTACATCGCAGGTATTTCTATGGTTGCAACAACTTTTGCTGCCGATACGCCTTTATGGGTTGCCGAAGTCATTAAAAAGAATGGTGTTTCTGGCAACTGGCTTTGGTGGAACATGCTTATTGGGGGAATGTTAACCACTTTCTTTTTTGCTAAAATGTGGCGAAAAGCAAATGTTTTAACCGAGTTAGAATTTATAGAATTAAGATATTCAGGCAAAGCAGCTCAATACTTTAGAAAATTTAAAGCATTGTATTTAGGTGTGTTTTTTAATACCATCATTATTGGATGGGTAAATGCCGCAATGATTAAAATCTTAATGATATTTTTAGATATCGACTACCAAACAGCATTTATTTATATTGCTATTCTTATGGTGCTAATTGCCATTTATTCATCATTGTCAGGTTTGTTAGGCGTTGCCATTACAGATGCTGTACAATTTATATTGGCAATGGCTGGATGTATAATTTTAGCTGTAATCATGTTAAATTCAGAGGAAGTTGGTGGCATAGTTGGTTTAAAAGAAAAACTTCCTGAATGGCGTTTTGATTTCTTCCCAAACATAAATGGTGCGAAAAGTGACATTGGAACTTTTGGATTAACAATTGGTGCTTTCTTTTCTTTTGTCGCTATTCAATGGTGGGCAAGTTGGTACCCAGGAAACGAACCCGGAGGTGGTGGTTATATTTCGCAACGAATGATGAGTACTAAAAATGAAAAACATGCTGTATTTGCTACTTTATTTTTTCAAATTGCTCATTATGCTTTACGTCCATGGCCATGGATTATTGTTGGGCTTTGTGCTTTAGTTGTTTATCCAGATTTGCCTTTAAACGAAGCTGGTAACGGATTTGTTTTTGCAATGCGAGATTACATGCCAACAGGTTTTAGAGGTTTAATTTTTACTGCATTTTTAGGTGCTTACATGAGTACTATTTCTACGCAATTAAATTGGGGAGCAAGTTATATTACAAACGATTTATATAAAGAGAAAGATCCTTCAGTTGAGAGTACTCAAAAAAAGTTGGTACTAATTGGACGAACTGCAACCGTTTCAATCATGATAATTGCACTTATTATTACCTCTTTTATTGATACCATTGATGGTGCTGCTCGTTTTTTAATAGCCTCATCGGCAGGTTTAGGAGCCGTATTAATATTAAGGTGGTATTGGAGTCGAATAAATGTTTGGAGTGAAATTTCAGCAACCATAGCTCCAATTATAGGTTACACATTGAGTAAATTTATTATCGCTCCTCTTTTTGAAAGAACTTCTGATGCCGGGAATCCTTTTATAGAAAATGAAGGAATACTATTATCTACTGCATTATTTACAACAATCGTTTGGATTTTAGTTACATTTTTAACCAAGCCTGAAAATGATGAAACATTAAAAAAATTCTACCTTCAAGTTGAACCGCAAGGAGCTTGGAATAGTGTTCGTGAAAAATTAGCTATACCTAAAACTAAATCACAAATACCAGTTTTAATAATTTGTTGGATTAGTGCTGTATCGCTTACCTACTCTACATTATTTCTTATTGGAAAACTAATTTTTCAAGACTATTACTATGCAATAATTAATCTAGGAATTGCCATTTTATCCTTTATAATTCTAAGATATTTTATGTTTCATACAAAAATATTTAATGATTAACCTTTAAATCTGTTAATTAATCGAATAAATTATACTTTACTATTAAAGATTTTTTTGTTTATTTGCAGTAACTAAAATCATTTCTAAAAACATAATAATGAGTAAGAATTATTTTAATTTAAGAAATCAACTTATTGTTTTTTCAACAATAGCAGCATTCTCTTTTGGATGTGGTACTGATGAAGCTTCACACGAAGACGAAGACACAACACAAGAAGAAGAAACTTCTCCAAACCAAAATCAATTAATGGAAATTGATGGTAAAGTTTTTAGTATCCCTTCTCCTATCCAAACAGCAGCGTTAATTAAAAATTCAGGAACGAATTACAATAAAGCAATGCTGAACGTTCCTTCTAATGTAACTAAGTATTCTACAAATTTTAAAAAAGCAATAAACTTAGGTGTTTTTGGTGCTGATTTAGGATATGTTACACTTTACGAACAAACTCAAGATGCAATATCTTATTTAACTGCAATCAAATCTATTGGAGATGATTTAGGGGTTAGTAGTGCTTTTGATATGGAATTGGTTTCTCGATTTGAAAAAAATATTGGCAATCAAGATTCGTTACTAGTTTTAGTTTCTGATGCTTATAAATCAAGCGATAGATACCTTAAAAATAACCAACAAAATGATGTTGGTGGTTTAATTTTAGCTGGTGGATGGATAGAAAGTTTATACTTTGCAACCAATGCAGCTGAAATGACTTCAAATGAAGATGTTATCAAAAGAATTGGTGAACAAAAAGCTACTTTAAGTAACTTAATAAAATTGTTAACTCCTTTTTACAGCAAACCTGAATTTACATCTTTAGTTGATAAGCTGATTGAATTGGATGATTTATTTGCTTCAATTGAAATTACATATACGTATGTAAAACCAACCGTTGATGCTCAAAATAAAACGACAACTATAAATAGTACCACAGAGGTTAACTTTACTAACGACCAATTAAAAGCAATTACTGCTAAAACATTAGAAATTAGATCAGAGTTAATTAACTAATTTATTTTAAAGAAAACACATAACATGAAAGCACGTCAATTTTTCAAAATATTTATACTAGTAATCGGATTAGTTTCTTTTAAATCTTCAATTGCTCAGTGTGACACAATTGCATCATTATGCGATAATCATTTAACAAGCGGGTTTATTTCTGATGGTCAAGATTATAGATCTTTATTATTAGACGATGAAATTGCCGAATTTAATATGACACTTTACGGGAATAGTAAATATAGATTTGCTGCTTGTAGCGGTCTTACTGATGGTAATTTATTGTTTTCAGTATATGATAAAGAAAGAAATTTATTATTTACTAATAAGGATTATGCAAATGCTCCTTATTGGGATTTTAATATCAATAACACAATTGATTGTATTATTGAAGCTCAATTAGATCCAAATAACTCTGCTTCAGGATGTGCTGTTTTATTAGTAGGTTTTAAGCAATAATAAAAATATCAAACTTTTAAGAGGCATTGTTTGTATAAATAATGCCTTTTTTTGTATCTTAACTTCGAAATAGCGAATAAACTATGAGTGAAAGAATACTAAAGGCTTTAATGCAATTGTTTTCAATTGTTTCTGATGGAGAAGAAGTAACAGTAAATAGTAGGAAAATTGTTGAATCATTTCTAAAACAACAACTTAATCAACAATTAGTTAAAGAATATTTAAGGTTATATGATGATTTTATTGATGCAAAAAATAAAAAATCTGAAGGCTCAAAAAGAAAAAAAAGAACTTCTGTAAACTCTGTAAAAGTTCTTTTAATTTGTACGCAGATAAATGAAGAGCTTGCTCAAAAACAGAAATTAATTGTACTCATTCGATTAATTGAATTTATTTTCGCAAACAAACATCCTTCTGAACAAGAATTAGAATTTGTAAATACTGTATCTGAAACTTTTAATATTCCCGCAGAAGAATTTAACCATTGTTTAGAATTTACGCAAAAATCAATTGAAGAAAAAATTGACTCTCCTAGCATTTTAGTAATTAACAACAAGAAAGAAAACGAGCTAAAGGAAAGTAAACACATCTACTCAGAAGGTATTTCTGGAGAGTTAAGAATCTTAAAAATTGAAACCGTTAATTTATTTTTTGTTCGTTATCATGGCGATTCCGAACTATATTTAAATGGGATTTTAATTAATAAAACTCGTTCTCACATTTTAAGTCAAGGGTCTTCTATTAGAAGTTCGAGAGTTCAACCTATCTATTATAGCGATATTATAAGCTCTTACTTTAAAGATGATAATGCTGAAAAAATTGTTTTTAATGTAGATGGGTTAACCTATAAATTTAAAGGTGGTAATTATGGTATGCATCATTTTAGCTTTTCAGAAGAATCTGGACACATGGTTGGAATTATGGGTGCTAGTGGAGCTGGAAAATCAACCCTTTTAAATTTATTAAACGGAGCATACATACCAACTACTGGTCAGATTACCATAAATGGAATTGACATTCATCACGAACCAGATAAAATTGAAGGCGTAATTGGTTATGTTTCTCAAGATGATTTATTAATAGAAGAATTAACCGTTTTCCAAAACCTTTTCTATAATGCTAAGTTGTGTTTTGACAACTTAAATGATGCCCAAATTACCAAAAGAGTTTTAGATGTTTTATTAAGTATTGGACTACTTGAAGCAAAAGATTTAAAGGTGGGTAGCCCAATGGAAAAAACCATTAGTGGTGGACAACGAAAAAGATTAAATATTGCTCTTGAATTAATAAGAGAACCTGCTGTATTATTTGTTGATGAACCTACATCTGGTTTATCTTCAAGAGATTCAGAAAACATAATGGATTTACTTAAAGAACTAGCCTTAAAAGGAAAGTTAGTTTTTGTTGTAATTCACCAACCATCGTCTGACATTTTTAAAATGTTTGATAATCTATTGATCTTAGATACTGGCGGCTACCCTATTTACAATGGAAACCCTGTTGATGCTGTGATTTACTTTAAAGAGTTAGTAAACCATGTAAACAGTAATGAGAGTGAGTGTGTCTCATGTGGTAATGTAAACTCTGAACAAATATTTAATATTATAGAATCAAGGGTTGTTGATGAATATGGTAACCCTACCCTAAACAGGAAAATATCACCTCAGGAATGGTATCAGTTTTATTTAGATAAAATTGAAAAAAGCACATCTACTTTTAAGCGATTAACTGACGTTCCAAATATCACATTTAGCATTCCTAATAAACTAAAACAGTTTAAGGTTTTTATTACAAGAGATGTGTTATCAAAACTTACTAATAAGCAATACATGCTTATTAATTTTCTCGAAGCACCAGTTCTAGCATTTATTTTAGCTTTTTTAGTTCGCTATTATAATGCCGATTCAAATAATGAATTGGGTTATATTTTAAGAGAAAATGAAAACCTACCTGCTTATATTTTTATGTCTGTTATTGTAGCACTATTTGTTGGCCTAACAGTTAGTGCTGAAGAAATAATTAGAGATCAAAAAATAAGAAAAAGAGAGAAGTTTTTGAACTTAAGCAAAGGATCCTACTTGTTTTCAAAAATATCAATCATGTTTGCTATTTCTGCAATACAAACTTTTACATTTATTATAATTGGTAATAGTATTTTAGATATTGACGGAATGAATATGGCTTATTGGTTAGTATTATTTTCTACTTCTTGCTTTGCCAATATGTTAGGATTAAACATTTCTGCTAGCTTTAATTCGGCTGTTACCATTTATATATTAATACCGTTTTTGGTTATCCCTCAATTGCTTTTAAGTGGTGTAATTGTAAAATTCGACAAGCTTAACCCTACAATTACGCTACAAGATAAAGTTCCTGTTGTTGGAGAAATAATGACTTCTAAATGGGCTTATGAAGCTTTGGCTGTTCATCAGTTTAAAGATAACAAGTTTGAGAAACAGTTCTATAAATTAGATAAAGAATTAAAAGTTGTTGAGTTTAAAAAGAACTTTTGGTTGGCTAAACTAAGAGAGAAATTAAGTAGTTCTCAAAACTATTTAAAAGACGAAACGAAACACGATGAAATTGTAAATAATTTTGAATTATTAAGAAATGAAATCTCAAAAGAAATTGAAGCAAATACAGCTGTAAAGTACGCTGACATAGATAAACTATACGTTGACAAAGTAAACGAAACAGTGTTTAACAACACTAAAAACTACTTTTTAGAATTAAATAATTATTACCTGAAAAAGTTTAAAAGTGCAAATAACAACCGAGATAAATTAGCTTCAAAACTAAATAAGGACAAAGAAGCAAGGGATTTGTTTATTGAAATGAAAGATAGATACACAAATGATGCTTTATCTGATTTTGTGAAAGATAAAAACGAAATGAATAAAATCATTGAATTAGACAATCATTTAATTCAAAAGGCAGATCCTATATACTTAAGTCCTGATGATTTTAGAGCTCATTTCTATGCTCCAGAAAAGAAGATATTTGGTATTTATATCGATACTTTCTGGGTAAATATTGCTGTTATTTGGTTAATGTCTATTGTTTTAAGTATCACACTTTATTTTGATGCCCTTAAAAATTTAATTGACGGCCTTGAAAAAGTATTTGAAAAGTTTAAAAAATAGGTCTCTTTTCTAAACATATATACACTAATCTCGTATTTATAGTTAGTTAAATACCAAGCTATATTTGATTATTTATAATGTTTAGAAAACTGTTTTACTTTTTACCAACTCAACTTTTTTTAATTACCCTTAAAAGAAATCACTTTGTTTTGCTTTTTTGGATAATCCTATTTGGTATTGTTAGTGAAAATCTATTTGTAAAATATGGTATTCCCTACCTATTCTTAGCTCCTGAATATTTAAACGAAGTAAGTTTTTGGTCTTATTTAATAATGGGCTTTTCAGTCGGTGGTTTTGTAATGGCTTTTAATATTACAGGCTACGTTATTAATAGTAATAAATTCCCATTTATAGCCACATTAAAATATCCATTTCTAAAATATTGTATAAACAACTCTTTACTTCCATTGCTGTTTATACTTTTTTACTCTTATCGAATTGCAAACTTTTTACATGTAAAAGAACTCTACACCTATTCTGAGATTAGCTTATTTATAATCGGTTTATGGTCAGGATACACAGCTTTTGTATTCATTTCACTTACCTATTTTTTCTCTACCAATAAAAATATATTTAAAATCTTAGGAATTACAGACGACAAAGACAACAATAATGTAAACTCATTTCTATTAAGAGAAAAAAGTTGGTTTAGCTTTTTTAAGAAAAATAAAAAATGGCATGTAGAATATTATTTACACAGTCCTTTTAAAACTAGAACAGCAAGAGATATTTCTCATTATGATACAGAAATGTTAAAATCTGTTTTTAAACAAAATAAAATTAATGCTACCATATTTGAGATTACTGTATTTTTAACCTTTATTGGATTAGGTTTTTTAAGTGAAAAACCTGTATTTATAATCCCTGCTGGAGCAAGTGTTGTTTTATTCTTTACCACAATTCTTATTTTATTTAGTGCCTTACATACTTGGCTAAAAGGCTGGACATGGCTGGCTTTCCTTATTATTTTTATTGTTGTTAACTTTCTTTCTAAGCACCAAAGCTTTAATTATACAAATATGGCTTACGGTTTAAATTACAACGTTGAGAAAGCCAATTATACTCAAAACAACATCAATAACTTAAAAAATAACGTCACAAATTTTGAAGATGATTTCAAAAATGAAATTCAAATATTAAATAATTGGAAAGCAAAAAACAAAACGGATACTAAACCAAAACTAATATTTATAAATACTAGCGGTGGTGGTTCCAGATCTTCTTTATGGACTTTTTTCACGCTGCAATATTTAGATAGTTTATTAAATCAAAAAGTTTTTAATCAAACGCATTTAATTACGGGTTCTTCAGGAGGAATGATTGGTGCTGCTTATTATCGAGAATTACAACTACTAAATAAGACGAACTTATTAGATTTACCCATTACTAATAATAAATATACTAATGTAATGGCCAAAGATTTATTGAATCCTATAGCTTTTTTCATGGCAACAAACGATTTTTTTATTCGGACAAAAAAATACACTTATAATAAACAAACTTACATTAAAGATAGAGGATACGCATTTGAAAAACAATTACTTATCAATACAAATAATGCTTTAAATAAAAAACTATCAGACTACAAGTCTTTTGAGAGTAATTCTCAAATACCTATTATGATTTTTAGTCCAACTATTGTTAATGACGGTAGAAGGCTGCTGATTTCTGCTCAACCAATATCGTATTTAAGTAATAATAACCCCAATATCAATACATTTAGCCAACCATTAACGGAGAATATTGAATTTTCTAGATTATTTAAAAATCAAGGTGCTGATAATTTAAAATTCTCTAGTGCCATAAGAATGAGTGCCACTTTTCCATACATTATGCCTAGTGTTACTCTACCTAGTGAACCACAAATTAATGTGTTAGATGCAGGGATGCGTGACAACTTTGGAGCATTAACTACCTACAAACATATTCATACCTTTAAAAATTGGATTAATAAAAATACCAGTGGAGTTATAATTATAACTATTCGAGATCAACCAAAAGAAAAACAAATAACAAGTAATCCTCTTAAATCAATTACTGAATCAATGACAAGCCCAATTGGGAGTTTGTATGGAAATTTATTTCAGATACAAGATTATAATTTGGATGACATGCTTCAATACCTGAGTGGTGATTTATCGCACCCTATAGATGTAATTGATTTTGAGCTCGAAAGCAACATCAACCAAATTTCATTAAGTTGGCACTTAACCAAAAAGGAAAAAGCCCATGTTTTAAATTCAATTCATTCAAAAAACAATAAAAAATCTATTGTTAGGTTAACTAAGTTGTTAGATAAATAGTCGTCGATTGGCTGTGCTAAGTAATTTTAGCAGTTGCTCGGCTTTGCCGAGTGACTACTATTTTCACTATCTCTGATAGTGATACTCTAAAAATAAAAATGACACACTTGTTTTAAAGCTGGTTTATGCTAAAAGCAATTGGCAAAACCGAGAAATTAGTAGAAATTTAGTGGTCGGATGACTATACCGACAAACAAAATAGTCATCCGACCAATTGTTATTTCGTTTCTATTGTTCCAAGCGGACGCTTGAAACAGAGGGAGAGGGTGAAGCACTTGACTTTTTTACTGAACCTAAAAATGTTTGTATTAAGTTTTAACAACAAAGAATATAATTGCTTCCCTTTTATTTAACCGTACATTTAAACGTTTATTAAACGTTTAACATACGGATATTTACTTTTTATTCATTAACTTTAAATAGCCTAAAAATAATGAAAGAAGCTACAACTACTGTAGATATTGAGCAGAAAAACAATGTGTAACAGCCTAAATAACAACAATTTTAACTTAAAAACTAATTTAGTTTTACTACATTTGGGTTAAAACCATATGTTGTAAACTATTGAAGAATTAAGAAATGACTAAATATCTTCTTTTATACTTATCATTTCTCACAAGCATTAACTTAACTGCTCAAAACAGGACAATAGTAATACAAATTGATACTATTGAAAGTTTTAATTCTAACATCTCAACCCTTAGTACCTATGTTACTAATCAAGGTTTCCTTAATATGGGTGAAGAATTTGACAGCACTCAAACTTTTGATTTGAATAGTTTTCCCAATTATATTAATACAATAACTATTCAAACAGACAGCTCAAATCTTCAACTCTCAATAGGAAATGGAAGCTACCTTGAATTTCTTAATATTTACAGTTTAAAATCAGATACTCTTCGAATTAAAAAATTTGAACAGTATTACACAAAAACAGTAGACACAACCTATACAATAATAGAATATTACAAAATGATAAATGGAAATCTTGATAAAAAGCCTTTTAAAATAAAAAAGAAAAAAAGTTTTAGTAGTAAAGAACAAGAGATAATACCACCAAAACAAATTATTATTAATGTCAACGGACAAGACTATATTATTAATATGTTTAAAGCATCTTCGCAGGGATATGAAGTAACTCACGGTCACGGATATAAACCAAGAAAACATTTAGACAAAAAAGGTGACTACAAAAAACGATTGACCTATTTTTACATTAATAGCGAGAATAATAACTTAATATGGAAAGGAATAATTAAATTATAAGAAACAGTTTACAACAAGCTGTAATATTGCATTTTGCTTGCGAGCATTTTAGTTATTTGAAACTTTTGTAAGTAAATGCCATTCATTTTGTAGGTGGTTATTTATAGGCTTTTGCAAATTGCAACTTTGCCTCAGACAGCGAACTTCTTCCCTATCTGTAAAGGATTTGCTCTTTGTTACATCTACAAAATTTCATTACTTTGGTGCTATTAATAAACTGAAAAAACGCAACATACAGTTATCGTTGGATGTAATGAGGTACGGTATACAAACATCCTTTACAAAGTTATAGAAACATCGTTTACACTTTTAGGGAGTAATTTGGAATAAAAAACAAATTGCTATGCCTTGGAAAGAAACGACAACTATGGAACAAAAAATTGAATTTATTTGTGAATGGCGAACTGGAAAATACACCATTACCGAACTATGTAAAAACTTTGAAATTTCGAGACCAACAGCCTATAAAATCATTGCTCGATTTGAAACTAAACCACTATGGACTGAAAGTCCATAGGTTTCTTAAAAGGCGACTGAA
>CAXBPN010000031.1:0-15094 GCA_963977515.1 uncultured Flavobacteriales bacterium | reverse complement strand
AGATGCTGAAAAAATTGCGAAAAGAACAGGAGCTAAAATTGTTTCAAATTTCGAAATCGTTTCTTGGTTTCAAAATAAGGGATTAGAAAATGGACATCCAATGAATTTTGGTGGTTCGTGGAAATTTGATTTTGGGAAGATAAAATATGTAAAAGCTGACCACTCAAGCGTAATGCCTGATGGTGCTTATGGTGGAAATCCTGGTGGTTTTATTGTTAGTTCAGAAAATGGTAATTTTTATTATGCAGGAGATACGGCTTTGCATTTAGATATGAAATTGATTGGTAAATACCATAAATTGGATTTTGCCGTTTTACCTATTGGCGACAATTTTACAATGGGAATTGAGGATGCTATTGTTGCTGCTGATTTTATTAATTGCGATAAAATTGTAGGGGTTCATTACGATACTTTTGGATATATAGAAATAGACAAAACCGAAGCAATAAGAAAATTTGCAGAAAAAGGAAAAGAATTAATTTTAGTTGAAATAGGACAAACAAAAATAATTTAAGGTTTAATGTTTCGAGTTTGTTTTAACTTTAAACCAGAAATCTTAAACTTTTAACACCAAAATATAAACATGGGAAAAATAATTGCAATATCAAATCAAAAAGGTGGGGTAGGTAAAACAACCACAGCTATTAATTTAGCAGCAGGATTGGGTGTTTTAGAGTATAAAGTACTTTTGGTTGATGCAGATCCTCAAGCCAATTCTACATCGGGAGTTGGATTTGATCCTCGAAACATTAAAAATAGTGTGTATGAATGTTTAATTAACGAAATTGAACCCCAAGATGCTATTTTACATACCGAATCTCCTAATTTAGATATATTACCTGCTCATATTGATTTGGTAGGAGCTGAAATTGAATTAATCAATTTGCCGAACCGTGAAAAAATGATGAGAGCATCTTTGGCTAAAATTAAAGGTGATTACGATTTTATAATAATTGACTGCTCTCCTTCATTAGGCTTAATTACAATAAACTCGTTAACCGCTGCAGATTCTGTTATTATACCTATTCAATGTGAGTATTTTGCTTTAGAAGGTTTGGGTAAGTTGTTAAATACAATTAAGATTGTTCAATCAAGATTAAACCCTGATTTAGATATTGAAGGGTTATTATTAACCATGTATGATATTCGTTTAAGATTATCAAACCAAGTTGTTGAAGAGGTAAAAACACACTTCCAACAAATGATGTTTGATACCATTATTCAACGAAATACTCGACTAGGAGAAGCGCCAAGTCATGGACAAACTATAATTATGCACGATGCTAGCTGTAAAGGATCTATTAATTATTTGAATTTAGCAAGAGAAATTCTTCAGAAAAACGGCATGACTAAAATGTCGGAAGCAGAGAAGACAATAATATTAGAAGATGAGTAAAAAGCCAGCTTTAGGAAGAGGTTTAGGTGCGTTGCTACAAAGTGCTGAGACTGATATTACATCAAACAAATTAGAGGAAACAGCAGCGATTGTTGGTTCTGTTTCTACTTTGCCAATTGAATATATTGAAGCAAATCCGTTTCAACCCAGAACTCAATTTGAAAAAGAAGCGTTATTAGAGTTAGCTGATTCAATTACTGAGTTAGGTATTATTCAGCCTGTAACTGTTCGTAAATTGGGTTATGGTAAATATCAATTAATATCAGGTGAAAGAAGGTTTAGAGCTTCTCAAATTGCTGGATTAACAGAAATACCTGCTTTTATTAGAATTGCTAACGACCAAGAAATGTTAGAAATGGCATTGGTTGAAAACATCCAAAGAGAAAATTTAGATGCTATTGAAGTTGCTTTTAGTTATCAAAAACTAATTGAAGAATGTAACTTAACACAAGAGAAACTGAGTGAAAGAGTTGGAAAGAAGCGTTCTACAGTAGCAAATTATCTTCGTTTATTAAAATTACCAGCAGAGATACAATTAGCAATTCGTACTAAAGATTTGTCGATGGGGCATGCTAGAGCAATAGTAAATATTGATGATGAGAAAAAGCAGTTAGCTATTTACAAAAAAGTAGTAAAAGAAGGGTTATCAGTAAGACAAGTTGAAGAGTTGGTTAAAGGGAAGAAGGAAGAAGAAAAGATTGCTGAATTTAAAAAAGGAACAAATTCATCGTTAACATTTACTCAACAAAAAATACAAGAAGATTTAGTTTCATTTTTAAAGGCTGAGGTTCAATTACAAAGTAACAGTAAAGGAAAAGGTAAGATAGTTATTCCATTTGCTTCAGAAGATCAGTTAGAAAGAATAGTTGAGCTTTTAGGCTTGTAAATAATATTGTGAGTTTTTTTACAAAACATAATTTCGTTTTAATTTTTTGCTTTTTCACAATTGCAACACCATTGTTTAGTCAAATCAAATTAGAGTCGGATACGATTCTAGTTGATTCGGTAAAAACAAGAAAACATTCTCCAACTTTAGCTACATTGTTGAGTACAGCAGTTCCAGGTGCTGGACAAGTTTATAATAAGAAATATTGGAAAGTGCCAATTATTTATGCAGGAATGGGCACTTCCTTGTACTTTGCTTTTTCAAACCATAAAAGTTATAAAAAGTATAAAGATGCTTATGTTACCAGATTAGATGAGGATGAAACTACTATTGATGAATTTGATGGATTGCTTACGGATGAAAATTTAAGGTCAAATATGGATGCTTATCGTCGAAATCGAGATTTTTCCTATATTATTGCAGGTTTATTTTATGTAATGAATATTGTTGATGCAACAGTTGACGCTCATTTGTTTACTTTTCCTGTAAATGATAACTTGACTTTAAATTTTGAACCTAGTATTCAACTCACTCAAAACAATCAAATTAGTAATGGATTTCGATTAGTTATTAAATTATAACCATTTATCCTAGCTTTGAACCGACAATGTAAAATCAATACAATAAGATAATAAACAACACCAATTTTAGGTTTTAGATACATGAAACGAGTATAATAAATTTTTTAAAATACAAGAAGATTAATATTTTGGAGTTCCATCTGACAGAGAAAAAACGATAAATATAAACAGATGAAAATAGCAATAATAGGATACGGTAAAATGGGCAAGGAGATTGAAAAAATCGCTTTAGAGCGAGGGCATACCGTTCCTTTAAAAATATCGTCTAAAAATTTGGAGGATTTTTCTAAAGAGAATTTAGAAAATTGTGATGTAGCTATCGATTTTACAACACCGGATTTAGCAGTTGGTAATATTTATAAATGTTTTGAAGCAAACTTGCCAATTGTTGTAGGTACAACAGGTTGGTATGCTAATTTTGATGAAGTGGTTGAAAGGTGTAAATCAGAAAACCAAACTTTATTATATGCTACCAATTGTAGTTTAGGCGTTAATTTGTTTTTTGAATTAAATAAGAAATTAGCAAAATTGATGAGTACTCAAAACGATTATGATGTTAAAATTGAAGAAATACATCATACACAGAAATTAGATGCACCAAGTGGTACTGCAATAACTTTAGCTGAAGGATTAATTGAAAATTATCCACAAAAAAAGAGTTGGAAATGTGATGAAGAAATTGAAAATGATGAACTTTTAATTAATGCAATTAGAACAGAAAATGTACCTGGAACCCATGCGATAACATATAGTTCTGACATTGATGAAATAGAAATAAAACATACAGCACATAATAGAAAAGGCTTTGCAAGAGGAGCAGTAATAGCGGCGGAATACATTTCAACTAAGAAAGGTGTATTTACGATGAACGATGTGTTGTTTGGATAAATAAATACGTCATTGCGAGGAACGAAGCAATCTTGCAGTAAAAATATGATTGCTTCACTTCACTGCGTTACGTTCGCAATGACGATTAAGAATAATATAAAAAAGAAGAAACTATGGAAATTAGCATACCAGTATTTATCGTTTTAGCAATTGTATATTTTGTTGCTGCCCATATTGGGTTGTATAAAATGTTTCAAAAACTAGGGTATAAAGGATATGAAATCTTAATTCCGTTTTATGGAACTCATTTAGCAGTTAAAACGATTAAAAAATCGTTTTGGTGGACCATCATTTACTATGTTCCATTTTTAGGTTTTGTAGTGTGGATGGGGATTATAGTTGAGTTGATGAAATTGTTTGGGAAAGTTAAATTTACTGAACATTTTTTAGGGGTTGTATTTACAGGTATATATTTACCTTATATTGCTTTTCAGGATGATTTTAAATTTATTGGGTACGAAGAAGCGGCTAAATACAAAAAATCGAAGAGAAGAGAATGGACTGATGCAATTGTATTTGCTGTAATTGCAGCAACTTTAATTAGAGGGTTGTATATGGAAGCATTTACTATTCCAACATCATCTATGGAGCAAAAATTATTAGTAGGTGATTTCTTATTTGTAAACAAAATGGCTTATGGAGCAAGAGTTCCAAATACTCCAGTAAGTTTTCCTTTTACACATCATAGTTTTCCAGAATGGGTTCCAATAGTAGGAGGGAGTCAATCTTACACGGAGATAATTAAATTTCCATACACAAAACTTCCAGCAATGGGAGAGGTTGAGCGTAATGATTGTGTGGTGTTTAATTTTCCTGCTGGAGATACGGTTGCATTAGAGCATCAAAATCAAGTGTACGACCAGTTAGTTCGTGATTATGGACGTGATTTTGTTTGGAAGAATTTTACGATTAAAGGGCGTCCAGCTGACAAACAAGAAAATTACATTAAAAGATGTGTGGGTTTACCTGGAGATAAATTACAAATTGTCGATACCAAGTTAATGATAAACGATGCTGCAGCTTACTTTGATGAGAATGCTCAGTTTACTTATAAAGTTGTAACTGATGGAACAGGGTTTAATGAGAAAATGTTACAGAAAAAAGGGATTACAACTGAACCAGTTCAAAAAATATCTGACTATGGAGAATATGAATTAACATTGACTGATGAGGCTGTAGAAAAAGTAAAACAGTTTTCTTATGTAAAGTCTGTTGAAAGAAACGTTGAACCATTAGGTTATGTGTATAAATTTCAAAATCAACCTGTATTTCCAAATGATACAGCATATAATTGGACAAGAGATAATTTTGGCCCTATGGTGATCCCTGAAAAGGGAATGACAGTTGATTTGAGTTTAAATAATTTACCATTGTATAAAAGAATTATCCATAATTATGAAAAACATGAGTTAAAAGTAACTGATGGTAAAATTTATATTGATGGCGTAGAAGCAACTTCTTATACTTTTGCAATGGATTATTATTGGATGATGGGAGATAATCGACATAACTCGTTAGATTCTCGTTATTGGGGATTTGTACCAGAAGATCACATTGTTGGTAAAGCTGTTTTTGTTTGGATGTCTTACGATGCACAACTGGGAAGAATCAGGTGGGAAAGATTGTTTTCATTAGTTCATTAATTTGAAATTGATTAAATCTATAAAAGATTGGATTAAAGCATTATTATTTGCCTTAATAACTGTAATGGTTATTAAGGCTTTTTTCTTTGAGGTGTTTACTATTCCTTCATCTTCTATGGAGAAAACATTGTTGCCTGGTGATGTTATTCTAGTAAACAAATTGAGTTATGGGATACGCTTGCCTGTTACCCCTTTAACATTTCCACTGAGTCATCAATTTATGCCATTGTTTAATGATTCAAAATCGTATTTAGACTTCATTCAGCTCCCTTATTTTCGTTTTTTCGAATCATCAATCAGTCGAAATGATGTGGTGGTTTTTAATTACCCCCTTGATAATGAACATTCGGTTGACCATCGCTCATATTATATAAAGCGGTGTATCGGTTTACCTGGAGATACGCTGAAAGTTGAAAATAAAGAAGTGTATATTAATCACGAAAAAATGGCAACATTACCTAAAATGTTGTTTAATTATAAAGTGGTAACCAATACATTGATAACTAATGACACATTACTAAAATACAACATCACTGAAGGTGGTTTGGATGGGTTAAAAAACCATTGGGAACTAACCATGTCTGATTCGATAGCAAAAATATTGCAAAAACAAGATTATATAGTGTCTTTAAAAAAGATAGAACTCGATCCCAATTCTTTTGCCGATTATATTTTCCCTTACCACAAACATTATGGTTTTAATATTGATTATTTTGGAGAAGTTATAGTGCCTAAAAAAGGAGTGGAAGTAAAGCTCAATAAAAATAACATTCATTTGTATAGAAGAATTATAGAGGTTTATGAAGAAAATGAATTGGAAATAAAAGAAGGAAATTTTATTATAAATGGAGAGGTTTCGAACTCTTATATTTTTAAAATTAATTATTATTTTATGATGGGAGATAATCGTCATAATAGTTCTGATTCCCGTTTTTGGGGTTTTCTGCCCGAAGATCATATTTTAGGGAAGGCACAAACCATCTTATTTTCAACAAACAAAACTGGAGCGGGTGAAAAATACAGGTGGAATAGAATGTTTAAGTCTATTCAGTAATTTGTTAGGAATACAACAATAATCAAAAATTCTACAGCAAAAATAAAATTAAGGAGTGTAATTGTTAAATAGTTTTACATTTAAGACTAAACTATTAAAAAAATGAAAAAATTATTATTAAGTATCATTACACTTTGTTGTAGTATTCAATTTTATGGGCAATCTTTTAATTTTAACGAACCTATCGTTTTGGGATATTTTCCATCATGGTCAGAAAGTTGGGCAGCAACAGGGCAAAATTCGAAGTTAAGAGAAGTTCCTGCTCATGTAAATTTTGTTTTTCTCTCTTTTGCAAAACCAGATTTAACTTATGTTAAAGGCTCGTATGACATTTCAACGACAGGTATTGAAGTTCCTTACGATGGTTGTGCATTAAAAGAAAGTGTAGCTGCATTAAAAGATAGAGGTGTAAATGTTATTCTTTCAGTTGGAGGGGAAACATTTTGGAATAGCCCTACTGTTTATGATGATATTGATTACCAACAAATTAAAGATTTGGTAGATGATATAGGCTTTGTTGGTATAGATTGGGATTTTGAACCTAATGGCTCATTTGGAAATATTGGAAATGCTACCAATGTTCAACACTTTATCGATTTCTTTAATAATTCGAGAGCGTTAATGCCTAAAAATGAAGGTTATATTTTAGCTTGTGCTCCTGCAGGTGTAGGTGCTTTAGGAGGGCAAACTAATGATGATGTAGCTTCGCCTTTTGCATATACAAATAGAAATACCTTAACAGGAGAAACAGATGCAAATTTATACAATGGTACAGTTATTACTAATGGAATTAATTTGTTTGGTTTTTCATCAACAGGACACATGATTCCAGTAATACAAGCAGTAGGAGATAAGATAGATTTAATTGCTTATCAAGGATATAACACAGGAGCAAGTACAAATAGAAGCATAATGTATGATGCTTATGCTTATTATGCAGAAACTTATGGGTTTAAAATTGCGGCTGGTGTTCATTTTCCTGATGAACCTTGGGGACCTTATTATACTTATACACATACTAATGTAGCTTCTTTGTCAGAACATATTGCAACTTACCCAAACAGAGTGGGTGATAATGATGGAATAATGATTTGGCAAGTTTTATTGGCTGATGCTTCTAGTTCAGGTTATTCGTATTTGAATGTAGCGAGTAAAGTTTTAAGTGGAGTTGCCGAATCTACTGCAATTACTGATGCTAACGATTTTTCAGTTGTTACCTATACTGGTGGTTCTGTTGGCTGTTCAGGTGGAGGAGGAGGAGGCACTTTTTGCGGAGTTAGTGAGTACGATGTTAGTCAGAGTTATCCTACAGCAGGAACTCAAGTTTATTCAAACTGTAAGGTTTGGGAAAACCAATGGTGGGCAAACCCTGGTGAAGCACCAGGTTCTAATGGAGTTTGGCTAGAGGTAAGTGATTGTTTAGAAGGATCAGGTTGTACAGTTGGAATTAATAAGGTGGATACTGAAACTGATTTTGCTTTTTATATTGCTAAAAGCCGATTAATATTTATGTCGGGCAATGAAGAGATAAGAAATGTTAAAATATATAATTTACAAGGCCAGTTAATTGAGGATGTAATGGTAGAAAAAGAAAATAATTTCATTTTGTTAACTAAAATAGACAATGCAGGAGTTTATTTAATACAATTTGAAGGTGTTAACCATATAATTATGAAGAAAGCTTATTTTAAGTAGTTAAGTAATAAGGTAATGAAATGATTGAGAAATATGAGGCTGTTTAGAAAAAAAACTTACTCACTTCATTACTCAATCACTTTTTATTTAATAATCAAATGCTTCAATTTCTCTAACTTCTCTAGCCTGTAAATTGTTTAAGAGCATATTACCAATACGCACACGAACTAATCGAAGTGTAGGGAACCCAACTGTAGAAGTCATTTTACGAACTTGTCGAAACTTACCTTCGGTAACTGTAATAGAAACCCAACTTGTAGGACCGTGTTTATCGTCTCGTATTTTTTTATTCCGCTTTGGTAAATCAGGTGTTTTAGATAGCCGAAAAACATGACAAGGTAGTGTGGTATATTTTTCTCCTTGAACTCCAATTTCTACACCATTTTGCAATTGTTCAACAGCCTCAAAAGTAATGTCGCCATCAACTTGAGCGTAATACTCTTTTTCTACTTTTTTACTCCTAATGTTTTCGCTTTCTTTTCCATCAGTAGTCAATAATAATAACCCTTCAGAAGCCTCGTCTAACCTACCAATTGCCATAGTGCCTTCACAGAAATTATACAATTCGCCTAATAACTTTTTTTTATGACCAGCATTTTCGGTAAGTTGACTGATGTAGCCATCGGGTTTATATAAAATGTAATGGTGGTGCAATTTTAGGTGTTTCGTTTAACCGTACTTGTTGGTCGCGTTTCAATGCGACTTAAATTGTGTTAAACGAAGGTCGAGTATTTTTAGGAGAAAGTCAAGGGTTGTTAATTAAAATCAATAACTAGTTAATTATAGTTTCTATTGCCAAAAATAGAACTACCAACTCTAATCATATTACTACCACATTCTAAAGCCAATTGGTAATCTCCACTCATTCCCATACTTAGAGTTGAAAGTTTAATGTTAAAAGTTAAAAGTTTGTCGAAAAGATTTTTTAAAGAGGTAAATTCTTTTTTTATTTGAGCTTCATTTTCGGTAAATGTTGCCATTCCCATTAAGCCAACAATATTTACATTTTTTAATGATTTAAACTCATCTGATGCGAGTAGTTCAATAACTTCTGCTTCATTAAAACCAAATTTCGTTTCTTCTTCTGCGATATGAATTTGCAACAAACAATTAATAACTCTATTGTTTTGCTCTGCTCTTTTATTTATTTCTTTCAATAATTTAAAACTATCTACACCATGTATTAAGCTTACAAATGGTGTAATGTATTTTACCTTGTTGCTTTGTAAATGACCAATCATGTGCCATTCAATATCTTTTGGTAAACTATCGTATTTTTCAGTAAGTTCTTGAACTTTATTTTCACCAAAAATACGTTGACCAATTTGGTAAGCTTCTAAAATGTCTTCGTTAGGTTTAGTTTTAGAAACTGCAACTAGGGTTACATGTTCTGGCAAAGAAGATTTAATCTGTTGAAGGGTTTCAGTAATACTCATTATTTTCAAAGGTAAAAAGATTCTTTGACTTTATTACATTTCGTTCCAAATGACAACTATATATTCAAAACAATAATAGAAAGTCCCCCTTTTTGGTATTTAGGGGGGCTAATCCTCCAAACTATAAATTGTTAAGCCACTTCTCATTTTAGGTTCAATCCAAGTGCTTTTAGGTGGCATAATATCATTTGCATCGGCAACAGCTTTTAGTTGTTCTATGGATACTGGAAATAACCCAAAAGCAACAATAGCTTCTTCACTATCTACTTTTTCTTGTAACCCTTCAGCACCTTTAGTACCTTCCATAAAAGCTACTCTGTTGTCAGTTTTTAAATCTGTAATTCCAAGAATCGGAGTTAAAACATTTGCGGTTAATATTCTAGCATCTAAATTCCCTACAATGTCTTCTTCATTGTAAGTTCCTTTTTTTGCTGTTAACGAATACCATTTCCCCGCTAAGTACATCGAAAAATTATGTTTGTGAGTAGGCGAGTAAATAGTTTTTTTCTCTTCCAATTCAAATTGTACTTTAATTTTCGTTAAAAAATCATCAATACTTAATTCGTTTAAACTACTTACAGTCCTGTTGTATTCAACTATATTTAGTTTACTTTCCGGTATTAAATAAGATAAAAAATAGTTGAATTTATCTTCTGGTTTGTAGTTTGGGTTTTCCTCACGTTTGCTTTGTGCGTAAAGCACAGAAGATGCGGATCGATGATGACCATCAGCAACATAAATATCATTGATATTTTTAAAAGCATTGATTAAGACAGTGACATCATCTTTATTATCAACGAGCCATAAGTCTTGTTTGATTTTGTGTGAAGAACAAAATTCTACCTCAGATCGAGTATCAAGGTATTTATTGATAACAGCATCAACCTCATCATTATCTTTATAAGTTAGGAGTACGGGTTCTGCATTAAATTGGCAAACATCTAAATACAGTTTAAACGTTTCTTCACGTTGTGTTAAAGTGTGTTCATGTATTTTTATATTCCCATTTAAATAATCATCAACAGCAATTCCTGTAATTAAGCCTAAATAAGTGTTGGTTTCTGTTATTTGTCGATAGATGTAAAAAGATTCCTTTTCATCTTGTTTAAAAATACCATCATTACAAAACTCATCAAACTTTTCTTTTACATTCTCAAACCGTTCAATTGAGTTGGGTTGCGTTTTATTATCCTGACGGTATTCAGGGTTTATTACATGTAAAAATGTATAAGGATTCGTTTCAAGCTTGGCCTCCAGTATATGTTTTTTATAACTATAAGCAGGCATAGATGAAACCAAATAGGCTTTATCTCTTGTTGGACGAATTGCTTTAAAAGGAATAATTTTAGCCATTATATTTATTGTTTAACCACATAGAAACATAGTTTTCTATCGAATATCGAATAGAAGAATTATATTTATTAGGGTTAGCTATGTGGTTAATAAAACTATCCCAATAATTCTTTAATCTGACTAGCTAACTCTTCTCCAATTCTATCTTGAGCTTCTATAGTTGCTGCTCCAGTGTGAGGCGTTAACGAAAGTTTTGGGTGTTTCATTAAATCTTCTCTTGGAGTAGGTTCGTTTACAAAAACATCAAGTGCTGCGGCAGCAACTTTTCCAGAATTAAGGTTTGCAATTAAAGCATCTTCATCAATTACACCTCCACGAGCCGCATTAGCAATCATTACTCCATCTTTCATTTTAGCAAATTCTTCATTGCTTATTACTGGTTTTCCATCTGCTTGAGCAGGTATATGCAATGTAATAAAATCAGCTTGAGTTAATAACTCATCTTTAGAGATGGTTTTAACTTCAACATTAACAGTTTGATTTGCTACTTGAACATCAATAGTTACCTTATCAATAAAAGGATCAAAAGCAATGACATTCATTCCGCATCCTAAAGCATATTTAGCTACAGCTTGTCCTATTCTGCCAATTCCTAAAACACCTAAAGTTTTACCTCTTAGTTCAATTCCTTTTCCGTATTTCTTTTTTAAGGTTTTAAAATCAGTATTACCGCCATTTGGCATTTGTCTGTTAGAATCATATAATCCTCTAGCCAGACCAAATAAGTGAGCCATAACTTGTTCTGCTACCGATTGAGATGAAGCTGCTGGCGTATTAATTACATGTAATCCTTTTTCTCGAGCATAAGCAACATCTATGTTGTCCATACCAACTCCACCACGTCCAATTAATTTTAAATTAGGACAAGCATCAATTACTTCTTTTCTAACAGTTGTTGCACTTCTAACCAAAACAGCAACGTAGTTGTTGTCGTTAATAGCTTTTGCTAAGTCAGCTTGAGGAACAGTTTCTGTGATTACTTCAAACCCTGCTGTTTCTAATTGTTTTTTACCTATCGGTGCAATACCATCGTTTGCTAATATTTTCATTTTTTATCCGTGTTTTTTTGTGAATTCTTTCATTACGTCAACTAATACCTGAACACTTTCTAATGGAAGAGCATTATACATTGAAGCTCTATATCCTCCAACATCTCTATGCCCTTTTATTCCGCTAATATTAGCAGCTTGCCACATAGCATCAAATTCATCTTTTAAAGCATCATTCGTTAAAACAAATGTTGGATTCATATTACTTCTGCTGTCAACTTCTGCTGTTCCTTCAAATAAAGGATTATTGTCTATTTCATTGTAAAGTAAAGCGGCTTTTTGCTCATTTATTTTTTCAATCCATTCAACACCACCATTGTCTTTTAGCCATTGTAAGTTTAACATAGAAACATAAATTGGGTAAACAGGAGGAGTATTAAACATCGACTCTTTTTTGATGTGCACCTGAAGATCTAACATTGCAGGAATATTTCTTCCTGTTTTACCTAAAGCACTATCTTTTACAATGTAAAGTGTTGTTCCTGCAGGGCCCATATTTTTTTGAGCTCCAGCATAAATCATATCAAAATCGGCAACATTTATTTTTTTACTAAAAATATCAGATGACATATCAGCAATAATAGGAATACGGCTAATTGGAATGTTTTTTAATTGTGTTCCAAAAATGGTATTATTTGTAGTGATGTGTAAATAATCAGCACTACCTGGTATTTGATAGTTTTTAGGAACGTAGTTATAGTTTTTATCTGCAGATGAAGCAACTTCGATTACTGTTCCTAAGCGAGCAGCCTCTTTTTGTGATTTATTTGCCCAAGTACCAGTGTTTAGATATGCAGCAGAACCGCCTTCCTTCATAAAATTATAAGCAGTTTTAAGAAATCCTAAACTTGCTCCACCTTGTAGAAAAAGAACAGAATAACCATCTGGCACATTCAGTAATTCTTTTACTAAAGCTTGGGATTTTTCCATTACTTCAACAAAATCTTTACTTCTGTGCGAGATTTCTAATAAAGAAAGATTTAAGTTATTAAAATTGATTACTGCTTCTGAAGCCTGTTTTAATACCTCTTGAGGCAAAATACAAGGGCCAGCACTAAAATTGTGAACTTTTGACATGTTTTGTACACTTTAAAGATTAAAATTAGAGTGCAAAGTTATGAGAAATATTAAGGTAGCTGAAAAAAAAAGCTCCTAATTTATTTTATATTTTTTGAATGGTATTTCCTCCAATTATCACCTCGTTTTTAAGTGATATTTTATAGTCAATATATTTACTTTGAGTAAGTGATATTTCTTCAATGATATCTTTATAAGTCATATCATCAGAAGAAAAAATAACTTCATTTACATTGTAAATTTGAGCAATATCCTTTAATTGATACTTTTTACCAGTAAAAAAATCTTCATCTTCGGCAAGAAGGTTATTTGATGAGTTGATTTTTAGCAATTCTACAGATGCGTTATTTTTATTAAAAAGTTCGTTTATTTTAGAAATAAAATTTCTGCTTCCAGCTACAATTATACTCTTCTTGTTATTCTTTTTAAGTTTTAATTTATTGAAATAATTCAATATAAACCGACTTGAAGGGATTAGTGTGGTAATTCCAATTAAAATACTGACTAAGAATTTGTTAGAGAATGAATATTCTTTTGGAAAAACGAAATTTAAACCGATGAGAAGTATAGAGCCTAGAAGCATTCCTGAAAAGGTTCTATTGATTCGAACAGTTTGAGTGTAGCCTTTTAAAATTGCTTGACCAACTACAAAAGAAACTACAACAAGAAGAATGTTTAATATACCGTATTCGTTATTTATTTCAATTTGATTTGGAAAACCTAAATAAGGTTTTAAAAAGTTTAATAAGAGTAAAATAAGCAGTATAAATCCAGTATCAATAAGTGGAAGTTTAAAGTAGTTAATAAATCGAACGACTAAAGCTAAAGCTGCCCGAAGATATATGGCTATATTGATGAAAAATGAAAAAGCTTTAGCATTTTTTGTAAAGTGTTTTTTAGAGAAAATAATCATGGCGTTGTAGAACACAAAAACGTAGTTAATACTTCCTTTTTTTGTGCTCTCACCTTTATAATGGATAATTTTAGTTGCTGGGAAATAGAAGTTTTTATACCCAGCTTTAATTATTCGGTACGATAAGTCAATATCTTCTCCATACATAAAGAAACTTTCATCCAATAAGCCTATTTTATCTAAAACACTTTTACGCATCCACATAAAGGCTCCCGATAAAATTTCAATTTCATTGGTTTCATCTTCATCTAAAAAACCTAAATGATATTTGGCAAATTTTTTAGATTTAGGAAACAAACTTGATAGTCCAAATATTTTGTAAAAAGAAACGCTAGGTGTTGGTAATCCTCTCTTAGATTCGGGTAAAAATGTACCCGTTCCATCTATCATTTTAACACCTAGTCCACCTAGTTTTGGATGTTTATCAGAAAACACAATGCATTTTTCAAACGTATCTTCTTCTACAACTGTATCAGGGTTAAGCAATAAAACATATTCTCCTTTTGCTAATTTTATTGCTTGATTATTAGCGATAGAAAAACCGACATTTTCTTTGTTAGCAATAAGTTTAACTTGAGGGTATTTTTCTTGAACCATTTCAACTGAACCGTCAGTTGAAATATTATCTACTACATAAACTTCAGCATCAATATCTTGAATTGCTTTAAAAACAGATGTTAGACATTGGTCTAAAAAGTTTTTTACATTATAATTTACTATGATTACGGATAGTTTCAAAAGCTTATAATGTTAACGTATTTTCAAAAGGAATTCTATTCAATATTGAGCGTCCAAGTGTTAATTCATCAGTATATTCAAGTTCATCACCAATTCCAATTCCTCTTGCAATTGTAGAAACCTTAACGTTTAAGTCTTTAAGTTTTTTATAGATATAAAAGTTTGTTGCATCACCTTCCATTGTGGTGCTTAGCGCCATAATTAACTCTTCTGTACCTTGAGATTTAACTCGCTCTATTAATTCATTTACTTTTATATCGCTAGGCCCAATGCCTTCCATTGGAGAAATAATTCCTCCTAAAACATGGTATTTTCCCTTATACTGATTGGTGTTCTCAATTGCTATAACATCTAATGCTGTTTCAACAACACATATAATGTTTTC
>CAXBPN010000030.1:0-15372 GCA_963977515.1 uncultured Flavobacteriales bacterium | reverse complement strand
AACCGATAACAGCTGCCCAACCATCTGGTAAATTACAGTTTGAGTTTAATGAATCAGTTGTATAACTAAATTGAGTTGGTTCAGTTACTGAAAATGTGGAATCTAAGGTACATCCATTAGCGTCTTCTACAGTTACGATATATGACCCTACACACAAGTTGTCAGCTGTTTGGGTAGTTTGCATCGGAGTGGTGTTCCAAGAATATAAATAAGTAGCTCCTGTCGTAAATGGCATTCCTCCTATAGGTGCTGCACCTAACTCACCATTACACAAACCAAAACAAGTCACATTATTGTAAACAGGAATTATCTGTAAAGGATCTGGTTCATATATTACCACTTGTGTTGAATCTGTACATCCATTTTCATCTCTTACCCAAACCATATAGGTTGCTGGTACTAGATTTGTAAAGCTAGAGGTAGTAACATAAGTTGTATCATTATCTATACTGTACTCTAATGTTCCTGTGCCCCCTTGTGCGTAAAGGTTAATCGTTCCATCATCATTTCCATTACAAACCACAGCTGTTCCAATTGCAGAATCTAATACCAATAATGTTGGGTTAACTAAAACTGTATCTTTACTTACTTTACAACCAACATCATCCTGTACTAAAAATGTATAAACGGTGTCGCCACATAATGTTGAGAATAAATTACTATTTTGTAATGGCCCCCCATTAACGCTATATTGATAAGGCGTTGTTCCTCCTGAAGCAAGGACAGTAGCATCTCCATTACAATCATTATTACATGCAGGCTGATTAAATATAAACGCATCAATTGTTGGAGCTCCAGCATTATTTACATTTTCTATACCCGAAACTTGACAACCATAAACATCTTCAACAACTATATTGTAAGGTCCTGCTACTAGATTAACAAAAGAATCTAAAGCTTGGAAAGTAACTCCATTATCATTACTATAAGTATAAGGTGCTAATCCATCAGATGCAGTTATCGTAATTACTCCATCGGCATTACCACACATAGCATCTAAAATTGCAGCGTTATAAGAAATATTTGAAAAAGTAATGCTAACGGTATCCACATCTGTACATCCACCACCATTATTTTCTGTCCAATATAATTCGTAGGTTCCAGGGCCTGTTGCTGTTGCTGTACCAGTAGCTGAATTTACAGGAGCCACACTCACTCCGGCTTGTCCTGTCCAAGTTCCTGTTCCAACACTAGGAACAGCTGACATTACATAAGTTAAGGTACAAGATGTATCATTTATACCAGCATAGGCATTAGGCAATCCAATAAATGGACCTCCTGTTACTGTAATTGGGCAACCATTGGTATCAGCTACATCAAAACTATACATGTCTCCATTTAGTAAACCACCAATTTGTAGTGTTCCGTTATGGGTGGCGACACTATCAATAAAATAAGCATTTGCTGGCACTAAATTACTAACTACATAATTAGAGCCATCAATTTCTGGCGCTCCTCCTGTTATTGTTATAGTAAAACTACTATCTTGACAATTCTCTGTTGGATTACTTGATAAAACCTCAGGTAAGTACTGAACTGCAACTGGTGTTCCCATTGAGTAACAATTGGTAATTGTAGCTGTTACACTGTAATAACCATTAATCGTATCATAAAAAGTTATGGGTACATAATAAATAATATTATCTGTAAAATTACCTACGTAACTAGGCCCTCCTAAGAAATTTTGATCTGAAAAATCTCCTCCAAATGCAGCAGTACCTATTAAACAAGGATCTATTGGCGCTCCAGTTCCAGGATCCCAAAGATTGTTTTGAGGAAATACTGAAGGAAGACATTCATAAACTAAATAACCTATACCTGGGTTATATGGTATAGTTGCATGATTTATATCATCTGGAGGAACCATATCTCCATTTGGTGTTGTGGTGAAAGTCTCTCCAAAACACAAAGTAATATCATTAGTAGCTGGGCTTCCATCTACATCATTTGTAAATGTTCCAATATTTGCAGAACAATCACAATCAACTGGGGCTGTACCCCCTAAACCTATAGTACATCCTGCATCATCAGAAAATGTTGCATCTACTGTATAAGCTCCTCCGCCCGTTGGGATATTAGTCACCCATTGTGATGGAGAACTAAAGGGTGCTGTAAATGTTGTATCATAAGTAGTCGTCCCATCGTCGATAGTTATTGTCATTGTACCTGTAGCGGGTGGGTCTGAATAATATACCGTGGCATCTATTTCAAAAAAGTTATTTATACAAAATCCTTGGGATACAAATATCGAATCCATATTACAGCTAGCACAAAAATTTGTTCCTGTAATAGTTTTAGGACAGTTACCATCACTAACAACATAAGAATAATTAGCCCCACTCGTAACCAAAGGACTTGTCCAAGGAGACGTCACAGGATTTCCATCAACTGTATAGTTAGCTGGAACTCCTCCAGATATTGTCAACTCAACATTATATCCTGTTCCAGTTCCATTACAAGTTTCAGTTGCTAGTACTGTTAAGGTGTCATTAACAATAATACAAATAGTCGTATCATAAGTACATCCAAAATCATCTTCGACTTCATAAGTAAAACAATTGCTTCCTGTAGCAGTTGGTGTAACTGTAACAACATTCCCGGCTGTAGAAGTAATCCCTGTTCCAGTCCATGTTTCATTAACTGCAACAGGCTCAAATTGCATAATAGAGTACAATGAAGGGTCAAAGTTTAATCCATAATCAAACACATAACCATTATCAGAACCCGCTAAATCACAAAACTCAAATGTCCACACACCATTTAAAGGACAACCAATAAATCCGTTAAAACTTTCTTCAGGAGTATATGAACCAGCATTGTGAGACGGTTCACCTTCATTTGGAGCATTAGTAAAAGCTGTCGCAGTCATTAAATTTCCATAAGTAGCACCTGTTTCCATCCAAGTATACAACCAACCTGTTCCAGGTCCAGGGTCAGCACCAAATAAAACATCATTAAAAGGGTCTCCTAAATTTTGACTTGCAGTACTTGTAAAAGTACTAGCTGCATTATGGAGGTATACTTGTTGACCATTTGGGCAAATTATGCTTACCGCTAAATCTCCAGTGTAGGTATGCTCCATATTTATAAAAATATCTAAAATATCATTAGCACTTGTAACCGTTGCTCCAGGAGCAAAAATATCATAAGAGATAGAAGGCTCATAACAAACACCAGAGCCATCAGGTAATTCTACGTTAACTGGATCAGGATTTGGAATAGGTTCAGACCAAGCAACAGTATTAAATACTCCTGTAATATCAGTACTTTCTCCTAAGCAAATCGGGTCATCTGTTGCTGCAGAACCTACAAAGTTTGGCGTAGTTCCAACTTGAACAGGTAATTTGACAAAGACACTACTAATACATCCATTGTCGTCAACAACTGTTACATTGGTGTAGTAACCACCTTCATTATTATAAGTATTACTCGCAATTGGTCCTGTTGCACTATTTCCATCTCCAAAATCCCAACTGTAGCTTGTAATAGCAGTACCTACACCAGGAGTAGATCCAGAAGCATCAAAACTTACAGTTTCACCTTCACAGATCTTAACAGGCTCGACCTCATTAGTTACAACTATATCAGGAGTAGGATTCGTGGTACAAGGTGTTGTACAACTTATTGTAGCATTCCATCCTAGACTATCTCCTCCTTGCTCGGAGTGGAAATAAAAAGTTAAACAACCCGAAGAGTGGCTTGAAGTTAATGTATATCCTTGTAATGTGGTTCCAGATTCAGCAGCCATAAATTGAGTCATATCTGTCCCATTTGCTGGCTGTAAAAAATCTACACCTGTTTGTGTTCCAAAAGTATTAAAAGTTACAGTAATCACATCCCCTGGATTATTCGGGCAAAAAGTAACTGTATAATCTTCTCCATCAGAATAATCTCCACCGTTACCACCAGAGTCTAAAAATGTACCTGAACAAGTTGTTACGGTTTGTCCATCATAAGTGTTAATAGGATAGTTTTGACCTATTAATACCGTAGGAACTAAAGCTACTATAGCAAAAAATATTTTTAAAAATGTCTTCATTATTTATTGTTTTTCCAAATTTCTAAAAGTGCGTTTCTTTGTGATACTCCATAAATTTGAAGGATTTTTCCTGTTCCCTTTAAAAGGAATAAACTTCCATCACTTGGAGTATTAAACCGATATAAAAGAATATTGAAATTTTCAACATCAAGTTCAGAGCATTTTATTGAAGATTTCCCTTCAATAGATTTAATATAATCTAAATATTCTAATTCTACTAATCCATTCTTTTTTAATTTTTCCATATTAGAAAGATCAGCTTCAAATAAGTTATAACCTTTTTCAGAAAAAAATTCTAGGTACTCTACTAATTGAGGAGATTTTATTTTTAAATCACTAAGTTCTTCTTTAGAGTATCTTTCAGTTAATTTCTTAACAGAATTTTGCGATTTTGCGATATACATAGAACACAAAAATATAAGAAGTAAAACACCTTTATTCATTATCATAATTTTAATTTTAATTCAAAAAAACCTTAAAACATAACACAACAGACGAGTAAAAAAAACAAAGGTTGCCTTTTGTTTATTAATAACCCAATGTTTATTCTTTATTTCTTACGCATGTAAAATCGTCAATTAACCTCTTTAACTTTATCTTTTTATAATTTATTAAAAAATGACCAAAAAAATTCTAATCGGCTTATTTGTATTATTAGTGGGGGTTGTCGTTATTTTCTCTTACAATTTTTATAAAAATATAAAGGCTCCAATTAGCACTAATACCATAGCTGCAATTCCTCAAAATGCAGCTTTAATCATTCAGGAATCCAATTTTAAACGTTTTTTTAACAAACTAAACTCTACTAGTATTATTTGGGAAGAGCTACTTGAAAATACGGAGAACACAACACAAATCAATAAACAACTTCATTTTTTTGATTCGTTAACAAACAACCCAAAAATAACACAACTAATTAAAAACCAAACTATTACAGCATCAGCACATTTGGCGGGAGCTAACAATTATAATTTTATTTTTTATGTACCAACAATTACTCATGTTGATGAAGAAAAATTTATCCAAGAACTTAAAACACTAACTAAATCTAATCCTGAAACAAGAATTTACGAAAATGTAACTATTCATAATTTTCCAATTGAAGGGAAACAAAAAGTATCGTTAATCTATCATAACAATATTATTGCGTTTAGTTATAGTACCATTTTAATTGAAGATGTTATTAGACAACTATCGGCTAACAACTCTTTACTCGACAACTATTCTTTTAATAAAGCAATTAGTACTTCGGGCAAAGTGGAAGATGGGAACCTATTTATTAATCATAACTATTTTCAGAAACTACCTAATCTCTTTTTGAACACCTCATTAAAAGAGTACACCAAAAGTTTTGAAAACTATGCTATTTGGAGTGCTTTAGATGCTACACTAAAAAACAACTCAATTGCTTTGAATGGGTTTTCTTTAGCTACTGATAGCAGCAATAATTATTTAAGTTTATTTAAAAATCAAACCCCGCAAGAAATTGACATTTTAAATGTAATTCCAAACAATACTGCTTTTCTATTTTATTTGGGATTTAGTAATACAAAGCAATTTTTTAGTGATCGTAAACAATTACTAAAATCAACTAATCAATTTTTTAATTATCAAAAATATTTAGACCAACAAACTGAAACTTATGGGGTTGATTTAGAAGAAGAGTTGTTATCTTATTTAGGCAATGGAATTTCTTTTGTAATTACCGAACCGATAAACGAAGATTATTCAGCTGAAAAATATATTGTAATTCATGTAAATGATGTTGAGAAAGCAACTAATTCGCTAAATAATATTGCCACAAAAACTAACCCCAATTTTTCTATTATTAATTATAATGAATTTAAAATAAACAAAATTGGGATTGACAAACTTTTTGCACATTTGTTTGGTAAGCCATTCTTTAATATAAACCAACCTCACTTTACCTTAATTGGAGAATATATAGTTTTTGGTAATTCAGAAAGTGCACTAAAAACATACATCAACAAAATTACAACAGAAAAAACACTAGAGAATGATGAAAATTTTATCACTTTTAAGGATAACTTATCTTCTTCGTCATCTATTTTTATTTACAATAATATTGCTCGTTCTGTAAATTTATATCCTCACTTTTTAACTGAGGACAATGCCAAAAGTGTGTTAGAAAAAATAGAATTATTACGAAAATTTGAAGCTATAGCAATACAAATAAGTACCAATAAAAATGACCTTTACTACAATAATATTTATTTAAAATACAATCCTGTTTACAAACAAGATACAAGAACTGTTTGGGAAACTAAATTGGATACAACGATAAAAAATAAACCTCAAATTGTTATCAACCATACCAATAACAACAAGGAAATTATTGTTCAAGATTTAAGTAACAAAATTTACTTAGTAAGTAATACTGGAAAAATTTTATGGATGAAACAATTACAAGAAAATATTATTGGAAAAATACATCAAGTTGATGTTTACAAAAACAACAAATTACAGTACTTATTTAATACTAAAAGTAAAATTTATTTAATTGATAGAAATGGGAATAATGTTGAACAATACCCGATTAAACTTAAAGCATCTGCAACAAATGGAATTACTCCGCTAGATTACAGCAACAATAAAAACTACCGTTTATTAATTGGTTGTAACAACAATATGGTATATAATTACGACATAATGGGAAATATTGTAAAAGGATGGGGATATAAGTCGGGAGAAAGTTATGCGAGTTCAAACATTTGGCATTTTGCGATTAACAATAAAGATTATATAGTAATTCCTTTAAATAATGGATCAATTAAAATTGTTGAGCGATCGGGTAAAGACAGAATTAAGCTAACCAATAAATTACCTTATACAACAAACACCATTAATTTAACTTTAAACAACGATTTAAAAAACTGCTACCTTACAACTATTGATACACTTGGAAACATTACAAAACTGTACCTGAATGATAAGCTTGAAAACATTAACATAACTGACATTCCTAAAAATGTATTTTTTGAATATGCCAACATAAATAACGATACCAAAAATGAATATATTTTTGCCTATAAAAATGTGCTGAAAGTTTACGATTCAGAAAAAAACAAACTAATTGAAACAGAAGTAATTGATGTAATTACCGAAAAACCATTGTTTTTTAAAATGCTAGATAAGTCTAAAAAAATAGGGTTAGTTACAACCAACAATATCTATTTACTAAACGAAGCTGGAATTGTTGAAAATAATTTCCCTTTAGCTGGCTCAACTTTATTTAGTATAAGCGATTTAAATAACGACAACACCTCTAATCTAGTTGTTGCCGACAAAGCTATTTTGTACATGTACAACTTGGAGTAATACCAATTTAGTTTCAAAAGTTCCTAAAGGTGTTTTGAATTACAAGTGGTCAAATGACTGTATTAATTAGCCTAAAGTCATCCGACCACTCTGCTAAATAACGAAATTATCAGGCTTTTTAATTTCAAATTGGTATAATTATACTTTTTTAACAAAAACCTTACAAAACCTAACTCTTTATTATTAAATAATAAGTTCTTTTGTTATGCTATTCCTTTTTAAATGAAACTTAATTTAATTGTTAAATATACCATTACGCTATTCATAGTTTCGTTGATTTTTATTGGTAATGTTTTTTCTCAAATAAAAAAAGAAAACAAATTATTGATTGGTCGAATAGAATTGTCAGACAAAAACTACAAAACTGCTATTGAGCATTTTAATGTTTCCATCCAAAACGAACCGCTTAATTACGAATCTTATTATTATAGATCAATTGCCAAACTGGAATTAGGGGATTTATTGGGTGCAGAAAATGACCTAAATAAAGCAGTAGAATTAGAACCTCGAAATATTGATTTATACATTTTAAGAGGAGCCGTTTTAGATAGGTTAATGAAGCCTGAACAAGCTTTTTTAAATTTTGAAAAAGCCATTGAAATCAATAATAAAAACCCAGACATATACATTAATCGTGCTATAGTTTTTCTCAATTTACAAGAACATAAAAAAGCCATTGCTGATTGCGAATTAGCCTTAAAATATAAATCGAAAAAAGAGCTTATTTATATTGTAAGAGGAATGTCTTTAATTGGATTAAAAAAATACAGGGCAGCAATTGCTGATTTTAATGTTGTTATTGAAAATAACCCATACAACGCAACCAACTATGCAAGAAGAGCAACCGCCCAATTTTTCTTAAACAATTTCGATTCGGCTTTGGTTGACATTAATTACGCTCTGCATATTGACCCTAAGAATTCTTACGCTTATTTTCAAAGAGGAATTGTTTACAAAAATCAAGATAAAGAAAATGAAGCACTGAAAGACTTAACCAAAGTGATAGAATTACAACCCAATTCGGCAACAGCCTATTACAATAGAGCAGTGATTTATGGTAATCAAGAAAACCTAAAAGCAGCACTTAACGATTATAATAAAGTATTAACATTAAACAACAAGAATGTACTCGCTTACTTTAATCGAGCCATTACATTACAACAACTAAAACGATTAAAAGATGCTCGAAAAGATATTGAGAAAACAATTGAACTTTACCCTGATTTTGTTGATGCTTACAAAGTAAGAGCCTCATTAAAACAAGAGTCAGGAGATTATTATGGTGCTGAACAAGATTTACAAACTGCTGCAATTATTAACGAAAGCAAGCTCAATTATTCCGACAGCTTAAAACAAATTGAAGAGTTATTTATAGCTAAAGTAACTTCTTTTAGTAATGGTAATGTTAGCCAATCAAATGGTTCTTCTAAGTTAAACGACATTTCTCTTTCGCCAGCTTATGGATTAAGTTTAATACCTACTCAAAAAGAAAAACACATTATTGATGCATGGAATAAGACAAGTAAATCATTTACTTCTTACTATTTATATTATTTAGATGATGAAGATGTAGTAATGGCAAATACTCAAAATTCGGTTTTAGATGAGATTAACAAACAGCTTTTAAAATCTCCAAATAATGCAGAATTATATTTAAAACGAGCTATTGTTTACACTTCTTTGAATCATTATGACAAAGCCATTTTAGATTTAAACAAATCAATATCCTTAGATCCAACAAACTACATCGCTTATTTCTCTAGGGCTACTATGATTTATAGTATTATTAAATCGTTAAACGAAACTGAAAATTCAAACTATTCATTGGACATGGTAATTAATGATTATGATAAGTGCCTAAAAGAAAATCCTAATTTTAGTTATGCTTATTTTAATAGAGCAAATTTAAAATGCCAAAAAGAAGATTATATTGGTGCTATTGAAGATTATAGTGAAGCTATTAACGTTTCTAATAGTTTTTCTGAAGCCTACCTTAATAGGGCTTTAATTTTATTGATTTTAAACAACAAAGAACAAGCCTGCATTGATTTAAGTAAATCTGGTGAACTTGGCAATGTTAGTGTATATGATATTATTGCAAAGTATTGTAATTAAGTAAATAGTTGTCAGTTAACAGTTTTTAGTGTTTAATTAAAAACTAAAGAAGATTACTTTCTATCTTATCGCTTCATCTACTAACCTGATTTCGATGTAAGAATTTACTTTAAATAACTGAAAATCAAATCGTCATTGCGAAAATTATAAGCGTTAGTGCATAATTTGAAGCAATCTCATTCTTATTTGTGAGATTGCTTCTTCTTTTCGTTGCACTTCAATCATCGCAATGACGTGGTTTGTTGATTTTCAACACGATATTTGTTTTCTTACCATAGAAATCAGGTTACTATATCTTTATACACATTACCAATATGTCATCAATCTGTTCATTATCTCCCATCCATTTAATTAGTTCTTCCCTCAATGTTTCTCTTTGAATACTCGGTGTTTTAGCATAAATATTTATAAACACCTCTTTTAACCTTTTATTCATGTATTTTTTCCCTTTTGGTCCTCCAAACTGATCAGGGTATCCATCAGAAAACATGTAGAAAACATCATCTTTTTTTATTTCAAACTTACTTAAATTGTAATTAAAATCTATCGGAGCACTTCCTCCTATCGGTTGTCGGCTACCTTTTAATTCATGTAGCTTATTATTTCTAATATAGATTAATGGGCGAAAAGCACCAGCATACTCAATTACATTTTTGTCTAAGTCAAAACAACAAATAGAAATATCCATTCCATCCCTACTCTCACTATCTACATCTTCTTGTTTTAACACTTTTTTAATAGCAATATTTAATTCTTGTAAAATACGGTCTGGAGAAGTTATTTTATTTTCGATTATAATCTGATTTAAATTATTTACGCCTATCATACTCATAAAAGCACCAGGAACACCATGTCCAGTACAATCGGCTGCTGCAAATATTAATTTATTATTAACCCGTTCATACCAATAAAAATCTCCACTTACCACATCTTTTGGCATATACAACACCGAAACACTTTCTTTTAATTCTTCTAATTTTGCTGCTTTGGGTAAAATGGCATCTTGTATTTTTTTAGCATAATTTATACTATCTGTAATATTTTTATTGGCAACTTCAACTTCTTTCTTCTGATAAGCCAACTCAGAGTTTACTGACTCTACTTTTTCTTTTTCCTCACGTAATTCTTTTGTTCTTTCTTCAACTTTATTTGTTAACTCTACTTGGGCTTTTTTTAGGTTTTTAGTTCTAACTACAAGTATAGTATATCCTAGCAATAAAATTGAAATAATAGATGTTGTGTAGAACCATGTCGTTTTCCACCATGGAGGACTAATTTTAAATGTAAAAGTGGTTTCATTTTCCATCCAAACACCATCACTATTCATTGCTTTAAGCTTAAAAGTATAATCTCCATGAGGTATTGCTGTATAAACAGCTTTTCTATCTTTAGTAATTGGTAACCAATTTTCATCAAGCCCTTCTAGCATATATTGATATTGCACTTCTTGAGGGTTAGTTAATGAAACACCAACATATTCAAAAATCAAATTATTATTGTTGTAGGTTAATTCTAATTTTCGAGGAATATTTGTTTCCATATTCAAACTATCGGTATATTCATTCCAGTTTACACTTTCAAAATTTAATTTAATATTGTTTAACGTTAATATAGGTGGTACTTCATTTATTTTATCATTTTCTAAATGGTAGGTGTAAAGCCCATTAATAGTTCCGAATAACATTTGATTTTGGCTATTTCTAAAAACTGTATTTAAATTACATTCTACTCCATTAAACCCTTCATTTTTAGCATAGTTTCGAAGTTCAACTTTATTCTCATTATTATTCCAATGTTGATAAACGCTTTCTAAATTAACTCGATCTAACCCTTTATTTGAACCTAACCAAATATTTCCCTTCCCGTCCAACTCCATCAAATAAATATTCTCAGAGGTTAGCCCACTTTCTTCAGTTATTTTTTTAAATTCTTTCCCATTATATAAATATGCTCCCTGACTCGTACCAATCCATAAATTATTCTTAGCATCTACAACAAAACTTCTTGCTTTATCACAAATCAATCCTTCATCTTTTGACAAAAATTTAAATTGATTATTTTGATATTTATAAATTCCCTTATTAGAAGCTAAAAAAATTGCTCCTTTATATTCCATAATATTGTAAACAAACTCTTTAGGCGAATTCTGAACAGAATATAATGTGTCATTTCTCATTTCATAAAAGCCCGTCTTCCCTCCTACATAAAACTTATTTTTATGTCTGTAACTAGAAAAGATATTTTCATTCTTTATTTCTTGATTTGAAAAAGGAATGTATTTAGGCTTCTTATCTATCATTTTATATAAACCTATATTAGACCCGACATACAACTCTTTTTTGTACTCATTAAAATGATACACAATACTAAATCCTAAATCTTTTACGCCATATGTTTTTATCGATTTGTCTTTATCAATAACATTAAGTCCTCCATTGTAGCCTATATATAAATTTCTATTTTTATCTTCATAAACTGCATTAATATAGTCAGCTATTATACCATTATTTACATTATAAAAAGTAAATACAGGATTAAACTTTACTATACCAGACCCTAAAGAACCTAACCAAAGGTTTGATTCTTTATCTGTAAAAACTGACCATATTTTTTTATATTCAAACCCATTTTCTTGACTTATCCACTCTGTTTTATAGGTATTAATATCTAGTAGATATAATTGTTTATTTAATGCCCCAAAAACTAATTTATTTTTATATTTGGTTGAGGAGGTAAAGGTTAAATAACTTCCTTCTACTTTTGGCAATTCTATTAAGGATAACGAATTCTTATTAAGGAGATTTAAACCATCAATTGTTCCAATTAGAATATCTCCTTTTTTGCCTTCTATTATAGTTTTAACATAGTTATTAGATAGACCATTTTGTACAGAATAATTTACAACTGTTCCAAGTTGATTAACCTTAAATAGTCCATTTTTTTTTGTGCCCACCCATATGTTAGTATCACTATCTGTATATATACAGTTTATAAAAGAAGAATTAAGAAGTTCATTTTCTGTTTTATAATACTCAACGGAATCTGTTTTAGCATTATACTGATATAATCCTTGAGCAGACCCCAACAAAACCTTATCTCTGATGTTATCTGCATAAACCCAATAAAAAGATGTTTCTTTAGAATAATTTTTTAAAACTTTTGTTACTTCTTTATTGAGTACACTTACTCCATTTCTTGTGGCAACCCATATATTCCCACTATTTGTTATGTCTATTGACAACACGGCATTATTAGACAATCCGTTTTTTTCCTTTATTGCCGAAAAACTATACCCATCATAAACTCCCAATCCTCCACTATAGGTTCCATATAATAAACAACCGTTTTCTGCTTGTGTAATTGCTGTTATATCAGATTGTTCCAATCCATCTGCAACACTATAGTTTGAGAAATTGTAAGTTTGTCCAATAATTGTTTGCAAGCCAATTATTAAAATAAAATATACTAATAGTATGTACTTACCTCTGTGCATTTGATGGTAAATATAAAAAAAAAGCCCCAACAGTTCATGTCGGGGCTTAAAATTATATGTATAATTTATTGTTTAATTATCTTCTTTACTATATAATCATTATCTTGATTAATTCTAATAAAATATATCCCTTGAGTATAATTTGTTAAATCGATTGGGTACTTTGTGATGCCTGAATGTGCTTTATAATTATTTGTGTACATTAACTCTCCTACAAGGTTTGTAATTACCACCTCAACATTAATTTCATCAGTTGTTTCTACAACTAGATTTACCAACTCTTTAGTTGGGTTTGGAAGTATATTATAGCTTAAATTACTATTTTCATTACTTTTTACACTTGTAAATATATCTTCAAGTAAGATATAAACTCCAACAGAATCAACATAAAAATTTAATGAATCTAAAGCACCATCTCCAGGATTAACTGTGAAAGTATAAATGGAATCATTTGGCAATCCAGGTATGTCTGCTCTTACAATGAATGTAGCATTATTATCTAATCCAGTAAACTCATAATATCCATTTACATCTGTAGTTGCTGAACTAATTGCTCCTCCAGGCGATTGTTCAACTGTAATATCAATATCTCCTAATGGCTCTCCTGGAGCTTTTTTATTTGTTGGATTATACCCAAAATATTCAAATACATATCCATTACAAGCCCATGATCCAGTTTGTGGTAATTTTTGAACTAAATCAAAATTAATCGTTATAATTCCATTCCCACCGCATGATACCATTGTAACATAAGCACTATCCCATTGTGTTACACTTGGGAAAGCTCCGTAGGTAGGCAATAAATTAGGATATTTAGAAGCTAAAGGCTTAGCTCTTATAATATAATTACCCTCTGGCAAGTAATTAAAAGCATAATTTCCTAGTATATCTGTTAATATAGAATCATGCTTTACATATTGCCCAGGATTAGGGTCAAACTTATACAACACTACTTTAACACTATCAGCAGGAGTTCCAGCTCCAGGAATTGAAATTACTCCGCCAATTGTTAACTCACAACTACAAAATTCATAACTATTACCTGTAATCTCTATTTCAGTCATCGGGGTTAACGATGCTTCTACAGGCATAACGTCAATTACTGTATCTACTATTGAATAAACATCAAATTGTAAAGTACCTGTTGTTGGTGTAATAAACATAGATTCTTCAGGACAATAAGTATTTAAGTTTTTATCAGTTTTAAACGTTAATAATCCTTTCCCTGTAGATATGTTTGCGTTTATATATAAACCTCCATCTTCTGTTGCAACAATATCTTGATAAAATGTAGTACTCCCAACAAATTCTTGAATAGTTTTGCTTTGAATAATATTTCCTTGAACATCTAATTCTAATAAATCACTCTTCGCATCATTACTATAATCATCAAAAAACACTACCAAATTTCCATCCTTTTTTCTAACAACTTTTCTTAATGAAAAATCTGTAAATTCTGAAGCAATAGAATAACTATTCACCCAGTTCACTGAACCATCAATAATATTTATTGATGCCAATCCGTAATTATTATAATACAATGTTGAGTCATAATAAGTAAAAGACACTAATGCAATATCATTATCACCCACATTAACCGAAGCAACATTAAAACTATTATCATTCTGAACTGGAGCATCAAAAAACAAAGCAGAATTCCATAAAACATCACCATTTAAACCTAAACAAACAACATTCATGAAATTATCCCATGCAGTTGGAGGGGATATTTTACCTCCTCCCATTTTTTGATTAGCAGAATTACCAGCAAGAATATATTTGTCATCCATCGTTAAATCACCTGCATTAAAAGAAAATTCAGCAGTATCCTTGTCTGCATACAACTTACTCCATTCTAGTGAGCCTGAAGGGTCTAATTTATATACATACCCATATTGATTACTTAAAGCAAATTCTGAATAATCTGAAACTCTACCAAAAAGCATATAGCCTCCGTCATTTGTTTTTAAAACATTTGTTTGGTCAAATTCTAAAGTGTCTATTTCGTAATATTTATTCCAGTTTATACCTCCATTGTTATCTAAATTATACAAAAAAGGCTGAGCCCTACCATTATTATTTGTTCCTACGGCAGCAGTAGCAATTGTAAATTCATTATCAGCCGAAATCACAGAACTAATACCGAGGTTATATGTAGAAAAGGGCTCTTGAAAATAATATACTGTATCCCAGACAATTGTATTTTCAAAGTCTGTTTTAGCAACATAATGCTTCATTAAACTCGTTTGATCATCATATCGTGTAGCTAAAAAATACCCGTCATTATTTGCTGATTCTGCAACTTTAAAATAATCTAAACTAGCAGCTGTATTAAGAATGATTGAATCGGTAAACGTAATATGTTTAACTTGAGAAAAAGCAATAA
>CAXBPN010000029.1:0-15503 GCA_963977515.1 uncultured Flavobacteriales bacterium | reverse complement strand
ATGACTATCTATTACCGATTGGATGTAATTATGATTGATTATATGTTAGAGGATGGTGAATATCAATCATCAGTTTATGCCCAAGCTTATCGTTTAATGGATGCTTCTAATCAAGTAGGAGTTCTTTTTGCGGGATTACTGTTGCCAATGTTTGCTTTTATGATACAGAAAAAAGAAAAGCTGGATGACTTGATAAAGATGTCATTTGGATTGTTATTTATTCCAGCAATTGTTTTGGCATTTATTTCTTTCACATATGCAGAAGACATAATGACATTGCTTTATCATACCGATATTACTGATGCCACAGAAGTTTTACCTGTATTAATGTTTTGCTTTGTAGCTATTGCTTCTACTTATATTTTTGGAACATTACTTACTGCTAATGGTAATTTAAAACAGTTAAATGTGTTAGCTATAAGTGGAATGATTTTAAATATTATTCTTAATCTGATTCTTATTCCAGAATATAAAGCTTTAGGCTCGGCAATAGCAAGTTTAATAACTCAATTTGTGGTGCTCTTTGCTCAAATATTTTTAGTGAAGATTATTTTTAATTTAAAATGGAACCAGAAGTTTATTTTGAGCTTAATCAGTTTTGTTTCCTTATTATTTATTACTGTTTGGGTATTTCAAAATATAGAATTGAATTTTATTATTAAAGTTATTCTAATCAGTGCTTTTGCCTTAGGTTTTTCTATTGCTTTACGGATAATTAACCTTAAAAATATGGTGGAATTATTACTGAAAAGAGGCACTTCAGAATAGAATAAAAATAGTATTTTTACGGCTCTTTAAAATAATCGAAATAAGCATTTTGCTTATAGCTTATGAGCCTCGAAACAGAAAAGCCATATAACTTTAATAAGCAAACCATTTTGTCAGAAATGTTAACGTGGAAAAAACAGTTATTAATTATTGTTGTTTCAACAATAATAATTTCTTCTGTGGTATCTTTTTTCATTAAGGATAAATATCAATCTTCTGTCATTTTATTTCCAACAACTACGAGTTCTATTTCTAAAGCGTTAATAACTGAAAATTTTGGTGGTAAAGATGATATTCTTGAATTTGGAGATGTAGAACAAGCAGAACAATTAATTCAGATTTTAAATTCGGATGAGATTAAAGACAGAATTATTGAAAAGTATAATTTAATGAATCATTATTTTATAGCTGAGAATGATGATTACAAGAAAACAAAACTTTCAAAAGAATATAACAACAACATATCGTTTAAGTTAACAAAATATATGGCTGTAGAGATAAAAGTGTTAGATTATAGCAGTGACACAGCAGCTATGATTGCAAATGATATTTCTATGTTTTTAGATACGGTAAAAAATAGAATGCGAAGAGAAATAGCAAATGAAGCATTGAAAATTGTTGAAAATGAATACAATTATCAAAATGATTATGTAATAAAATTAGAAGATTCACTCACTACTCTTCGTCAATTAGGTGTAATAGATTATGAATCTCAGGCTGAACGAATTACAGAGCAGATGTCTATTGCAATATTGCAAGGAAAACAAAATGCTGTAAAAGCATTAGAAGACAAATTAGCAATATTGTCAAAATATGGAGGTGCTTATGTTTCCATACGTGACCAGTTAGAGTATGAAAAAAAGCAATTAACATTTATACATGCAAAATATCAATCGGCAAAGGTAGATGCCGAAAATAATTTACAACATAAATTTATCGTAAATAAAGCAGTTGCTGCTGAACAACCAATGTATCCAATTCGTTGGTTAATTGTAATAATTTCAACAATTTCAGTATTATTGCTGTCAATTTTTTTAATATTACTTTTTAATAAAAAATAACCACATGTTTGATTTAAAGAATATGAACAACAACCTTCTTGAAATGTTAATGAAAAATTTTAAGTTGTTAATAATAGTTGGAATTGCTGCAGCTGTTCTATCTGTTGTGTTTTCATCACCAACATTTATCGATCCTAAATTCCAATCTCAAGCGGTTGTTTACCCTTCAAATTTAGGTGAATATTCAGAAGAAAGTCCTATTGAACAAATGATGCAGTGGTTTGAGTCTAGAACCATTAAAGAAAATGTAATTAAAGAATTGGGATTAGCAGATCATTATGAAATTGACACAAAAAAAGACAGTTTAGGGCATTATTGGTTGTTATTGGAATATGATGAAAATGTAAGTATCAATGAAACTAAATATGAATCAGCAGAAATAACTGTGACTGATGTTGAGCCAGAGATGGCATACAAAATGGTAAATAAAATTATTGAAAATTTAAATAAAGTAATTAGAGCAGAACATAAAAAAAGAGCTGTAGAGGATTTTAAAACGATTGAAAATCAGTTTAATAAAGTTAAAATTGAATTGGATTCAGTTTCAAAAGAATTAACAAAAATTAGAAAGGATTTTAGTATTATTAACTATGGAGTTCAATCAATAGAGGTAATGAAAGGTTATTTAAAGACGGTTGAAGGTTCAAGTAAAACAAATATTAATAATGCTGAAATATTAAGGCTAAAAGAAAACCTTGAAAATAAAGGGGGTGATTTTATTGTTTTAGATCAGCGGGTTTATCAATTATTAGATTCATATAAAGCTTGGGAAAAAGAATACAATAATGCGTTGAAAATCGTTAACCGCGAAATGACCTATACGAATATAGTTACGCCTCCATTTGTTTCGTATAAAAAGGTTTATCCAGTAAGATGGTTAATAGTTGTTATATCTACTTTTTCTGCAGTATTTTTTGCTTTTGTAGTATTATTATTTTTAGGAAAAGCGAAAAAATAATCAGTGTTAGAAACACTAAAACCATATTATATTTACTTTTTTAGTTTCTTATTTATAGTACTAAACAGTATATTAATTGCTAATGAATTTTATTATTTAGCAATAGTTCCATTTGTATTAGCGATAGTTTATTTAGCCCTTTATGATGTTGAAAAACTCATGTGGTTTATTGTGTTTACTACACCTATTTCAATGAACTTAGAAGAATTATCGTTGGGTGGAATAGGAATGTATCTCCCTACAGAACCTCTGATGTTTGGAGTAATGATTCTCTTTTTTTTGAAACTAATAGCCGACAAGAAATTTGATGCTAAAATAATGAAACACCCTGTTACAATTATTATTTTGTTGCAGTTAGGTTGGGTTTTATTTACTTCAATCACTAGTGAAATGCCTGTAGTTTCATTAAAGTTTTTGTTATCAAGACTATGGTTTGTTGTTTCTTTTTATTTTATCGGAACGCAACTTTTTAAAAAACTATCTAATTACAAAGTTTTCTTTTGGTGTTATTTAATTCCATTGGCAGCAGTAGTTATTTATGCAGTAGTGAGGTTGTCAACTTATAGTTTTAATGAAAAAGCTGCACATTGGGTAATGGAGCCTTTCTTTAAAGATCATACTTCTTATGGAGCTATATTGGCAATGTTTGTTCCAATACCATTTATATTTTTAGCTAAAGCAGAAAAATATTCAACGAAAGTATTAGCTGTCATTTTTCTTTCAATTATGGTAATAGGTACAATTTTCTCATACACTCGTGCTGCATGGGTAAGTTTGGTTGTAGCTTTAGTCCTTTACTTAATTTATAAGTATAAGATTAAGTTTAAATTGCTTGCATCAATTGGTTTGGTAGGACTAATTATTCTTGCATTAAATTGGAATAATTTAATGATGGATTTAGAGCGAAACAATCAAGATTCATCTGCAAATTTATCCGAACATGTTCAATCCATTTCAAATGTTTCTACTGATGCTTCTAATTTAGAACGTATTAACAGGTGGACTTCTGCGTGGCTGATGTTTTTAGAACGGCCAATTGTTGGTTGGGGACCAGGTACTTATGTGTTTCAATATGCACCTTTTCAATTGTCGAGAAACAAAACGATAATAAGTACTAATGTTGGAAACAATGGTAATGCCCATAGTGAATATATTGGACCATTAGCCGAACAGGGTTTAATAGGTTCGTTACTTGTTATTATTTTAATTAGTATGGTTTTTTATAAAGGTTCAGCGTTATATCATCGTTTACCTAAAGGAGAGATGAAAACAGTCGTTTTGTTTACGTTATTGGGTTTGTTTACTTATGTGATACATGGATTTCTAAATAACTATTTAGATACAGATAAAGCTTCAGTTCCGTTTTGGGGATTTATAGCTTTAATTGTCGCAATAGATGTTTATCACTCACCTAAAGTTGAATCAGACTTACTTGAAACGAAGACCAAGTAAAGCAACGTCATCACTAAATTCATTTTCAGATTTAAAGCTGTTTAAATTGATGATTATATTATCGATTATAGTTGTAACTGAGCTATTTTTATTTTGAAGAATAACTTTTTCTAAAGCTTCAACACTATATTCTTTATTGTTTATATCTGTTTGTTCAGTCACGCCATCAGTAAAACACATCAATAAAGCATTTTTAGGAATTTTGATATTTTTTTCTGTGATAGAAGGTAACTGTTCGAACATACCTAAGATAGTGCAGCCATCATGTAATTCTTTAAATTGATGACCAATTAACAATAATGGTGGGTTATGACCAGCATTTATAAATTGTAAATTCCGAGTAAAACAGTTGTATTTACCAATAAAGGCGGTTATAAATTTCTCACGTTTAGCACTTGCAATTATGGTAGAATTCAATTCTGTTGCTAATTCAGTAAGTGAACTTGTTCTTTTAATTAAAGAACGCAAGCTAGCTTGAAAATTAGACATGATTAAAGCCGCAGAAACTCCTTTACCAGAAACATCAGCAATACAAAAAGCAATTTCATCACGATTTAATTGTACAAAATCATAATAATCACCACCAACCATATGATGAGGTATGTATTTAGCCGCAATTTCAATTTCAGCGTTATTAGGAAGTTTATCAGGGAAAAGCATGGCTTGCATTTCAGAGGCAAGTTCCATTTCTTTTTCAATGGCTATTTGGTTAAGATTTTTTTTGTATAATCGTTTATTTTCAATGGCCACAACAATTAAGTTGGTAAACGTCTGTATAAAGGTTAAGTGTTTAATAATTGGGCTAACTTCTATTTTTTCCCCAATTAAATCCCCAATTAAAACATAGGCTAAAGGGTGTGATTTATGAAAAACGGGTATAATTACATCAAAATCTTGAAGATTAGGATTGTCTAGAGATTGAGAACTGACAATTTCGTTAATGCTTAATAAATCTTTTTCAACGTTTATAATACTACATTCAGTGCCATAGCACAATTCTTGATTCCATTTTTCTCCATCATAATTATAAAGTAAAATTTTACCAATTGTTAAATCATCAATTAAAACCTCTTTATAAATTTTAAATAAATCAGCCTGTGGTAAATTGTTATTTATAGCTTTGGTTAATTCCAAAAGTTTACTCAACTTTAGTTTACCAAGTTGTAATCTTTTTTTTATGTTTTTTGATGATTTATTCACCTTTTAGTTTTTGAATGATAGATGGAATTTGTCTAATAGCAGCCATTTCTCTCATCTTTTCTCTAAATTCTCCAGCAGGACTACCAAAATATGATTTACCTGCTTCTAATGACTTTGAAACACCAGATTGAGCCATTACAGTTACATTGTCTCCAATTGTAATGTCGCTAGGTATTCCAACTTGTCCCCAAAGAGTTACATTATTTCCAATAAGAGAACATCCTGCAACTCCAACTTGAGAAGCCAAGATACACATTTCTCCTACTAAAGTATCATGACCAATTTGAACATGATTATCAATTTTAGTATGCTTACCAATTATTGTATCCCCAGTAACGCCTTTATCAATGGTAGAACATGCTCCAATTTCAACATAATCGTGTATTATTGTTCTACCTCCTGAATTTAATCGTTCTCTATGGTCACCTCTGTTTTTGTAATAGAATGCCATCCCTCCAATTACACAGTTTGCTTGTATAATTACATTATCGCCAACGATACAATTATCATGAATTACCACATTTGGAAATAATATGGTATTGTTTCCAATTTTAACATTGTTTCCAAGTGTTACGGTATCATGTATTTGACAATTTGCACCTATTTGTGCGGAAGTAGAAACTTTTGAAGTGTTAAATTCAAAAGGACGAAAAAAGTTGATTAAGAAATTAAAATCTCGAAATGGGTCTTCAGAGAAAATTAAACCTTTACCCTCAGGACAATCAACCTTTTGATTAATAATAACAATAGTTGCTTTAGAGTTTAAAGCTTTGTCGTAATATTTTGGATGGTCAACAAAAACAACATCACCATTTTCTACAACATGAATTTCATTAACACCTGTAACAGGTAATTCTGGATTTCCATCAAAATCACACCCCAATAATTGAGCTATGTTTTTGAGTGTGTTTTGAGCAATTTTCATGAATTAATTTTTTAATAAAGATAATAATACAAGAATAGAAATCAATATTGAGGCATAAAAAAACCCTCACTAAATTTTAGCGAGGGTTTCTTTATATATAAAATGAAAGTTATTTTTTTTCTACTTTTTTTCTAAAGTCATACATTATTGGAGATGCAATAAATAAAGAAGAATAAGTACCTACAATTACACCAATTAATAATGCGAAAGAGAAACCTCTAATTACTTCACCACCAAAAAGGAAAATCATTAATAATACAAATATTGTACTTAATGAAGTATTAACAGTTCTACTTAAAGTGCTATTTAAGGCTTCATTAATAACTTCTTCTTCTTCACGTTTTTTGAATGATCCAAGATACTCTCTAATTCTATCGAATACAACAACGGTATCATTTATTGAGTAACCAACCACCGTTAAGATGGCAGCGATAAACGCTTGATCAACTTCTAAAGAGAAAGGTAAAATACCATAGAAGATAGAGAAAATAGCAAGCGTAATTAATACATCATGGAATAAAGCAAATATTGCACCTACACCAAATTGCCATTTTTTAAATCGAACTACAATATAAATAAAAATGATAACTAAAGAGAATAAGATAGACCAGAAAGATGATTTTTTAATATCATCAGCAATAGTTGGTCCTACTTTTTGAGAACTCATAACTTCGTAAGAAGAACTTAAAGAAGTTAAACCTTCATTTAATTTACCTTCTACAACATCATCAGCATTTTCATCTTCACTGTCAATCATATAGGTAGTAGTAATTTTTACCTGGTTGTTATCTCCAAAAGTTTTTGTTTCAGGAGATGTTTCAAATAAAGTTTCTAAACTTTTAGATACATCAGTTGTTGAAATTGGAGCATCGAAACGAACAACATAAGTTCTACCACCTCTAAAATCGATACCATATTGTAACCCTTTGGTTGCTAAAGAAACAATACCTACAAGAATAATAATTCCTGAAAGGATATAGAATTTTTTACGGTTAGTTAAAAAGTTGATTTTAGTGTTTTTAAATGCACCTTCAGTTAATTTTGTAGAGAAACTTAAAACTTTGTTTTTGTTTAAGTTAAATTCAAAGATTAAACGAGTAATAAAAATTGCAGTAAACAATGAAGTACCAATACCAATTACTAACGTTTTAGCAAAACCTTCAACAGGTCCAGTTCCGAAGAACCATAATACAGCACCTGTTAATAATGTAGTAACGTTGGCATCAATAATAGATGAATAGGCAAATTTATAACCATCAGCTACTGCTAATCGTGTTCCTTTACCTGCTGCAATTTCTTCTCTAATACGCTCAAATATAAGTACGTTAGCATCTACCGACATACCAATTGTTAAAATAATACCAGCAATACCAGGTAAGGTAAGGGCAATTAATTGAGGCATAGAAGCTAATACTCCAAATATGAAGAACATATTTGCCAATAAAGCAATTACTGCAGCAATACCAGCTTTAGAGTAGTAAAATACCATGTATGCTAATACAACTAATAAAGCTACAATGAATGAAAGCATTCCTTTGTTGATTGACTCATGTCCTAAAGTTGGTCCAACAACATTTTCTTCAATAATTCTTGCAGGTGCAGGTAGTTTACCAGCCTTTAAAATATTTGCAATTAATTTAGCTTCTTCAATATCAAAATTTCCAGTAATGTTAGATTGACCACCAGAAATTTCACCTTGAACGGTAGGGAAAGAATAAACTAAGTTATCTAAAGCGATTACTACAGACTTTCCAATGTTATCAGCAGTAATATGTTTCCACTTGTTAGCACCTTCACCATTCATTGCCATATCAATTCTTGGCGAACCAGAAAATTGATCGAATTGTTGAGAAGCATCAATAATAACATCTCCTTCTAAAACAGCTTTACCTTCTCTATTATCAACTTTAATTGCTAATAATTGTAAGAATTTACCTTCATCATCATAAGGTTTTGCAGTCCATAAAAATTTAATTCTTGGCGGGAATAAAGCTTTTACTTCTTTCATTGCCATATAAGAATTTACTTTAGCGGTATCTTTAATTGCAACATAACCAACTATTGGTCCTTGGCCAGGAAAATATTGTCCTTGTTCATCTTGAAAGATTGCAGGACGCATAATAGCAAATAAAGGATGATCTTTAGCGTAATCTTCAAAAGATTGATCTGGAGTTGCTACAGCGTTTGAATCAGTAGTTTCACCTTCAGCACCTTCAATTTTATCTAATAACGAAGCAGTTCCTTCGTCAGATGCATTTGCAGATGAGTCAATTAAAGTTTCAATAGCATCAGCTACTTCTTCTGCAGTACCTTCTTCTAAAACTTCTTCAGTAGTTGCAGTAGTATCAACAACACTTTCTTTTGTTTTGTTTGCAGCTCCCAATAATTCATCAGCTTGAGCCAACATTGGGTAAATTTCTTGGTTTTCGTAAGTTAACCAGAACTCTAATTTTGCTGTACCTTGTAATAATTGACGAACCCTTACTTTGTCTTTTACACCTGGCAACTCAACTAAAATACGGTCAGAACCAGTTAATTTTTGAATGTTAGGCTGTGCAGCACCAAATAAGCTAATTCTAGTTCTTAATACATTAAACGAACGTTCAATAGCATCATCAGCTTCTTCTTTAATAAAAGTTAAAACCTCTTCGTTAGTTGCATTTGGAGATAATTTATCTTTATTATCTAAGGTATAAAAGATAGAAGATAATTTACCGTTTGGATTCTTTTCTTGGTAAGCTTGTCCAAATAAAGTAACAAAATCAGCATTAGTAGCTTTTTGGGCTTTTTTAGCATCAATTATTGCTTGGTTAAAAGCATTGTCTTTACTAAAAGAAGATAAAGCTTTAACTACTTCACTAATTTGAACTTCAAGCGTTACGTTCATTCCACCTTTTAAATCCAACCCTAAGTTTAACGTCTTCGTTCTTAACTCTCCGTAAGTATAACCAATAATAGGGTAAACCTCTTCTGAAGACATTGAATCTAAATAAGCGTATTCAACATCAGAATCACCATTAGCGTACTCTTTAGCATCGCTTTCTACACCATTTGCTACAAATGTTAATGAAAGAGCATATAATGCCGCAAGAGCAAATAATACTGTAAATGTTGTTAATAGTCCTTTGTTTTGCATTTTTCTATTCTAAATCTATATTAATATTCCTTAATTTATAAGCCTGCAAATATAGAATTTCAAAACCTATTACACAATAGTATTATTGAATTACTTTATTATTGTCTTGAGCCTCTGTAAAATCAGTATTTTTGTATGAAGTAAATCCATTTTTTCAGTTAATATGAAATTAAAATCAATTATAATTACGCTAAGTTTATTTGTTACGCAGTTTAATTTATCTGCTCAAGATAATTACATAAGAGATATTCAACTTGAAGTGCAAAAGCAGAATGGTTCAACATTTAAACATGCTTTTGTTGGAGGGTTAAATCATGTTCAATTTTCTGAGGTTGACTTAAACTTAGATGGTATTAATGATTTAATAGCTTTTGATAGAGTGGGCAATAAGCTTTCTACTTTTATAAATAAAGGAATACCAAATGTTGTTGATTACGAGTTTGCTCCTCAATATACAGATAGTTTACCTCAATTTACGAGTTGGGTGTTGTTTAGAGATTATAATTGTGATGGAAAGATGGATATATTCACTTACTATTCAGGAGGAGTTAAAGTTTTTAAAAACACTTCAACCACCTCTTTAACTTTTAATTTAGTCACTACCCAAATAAAATCTAATTATAATCCTGATAATGTTGGTTCAAATCCAATTAATTTATACGTTAGTTCTACTGATATTCCTGCTATTGATGATATTGATAATGATGGTGATTTAGATGTACTAACCTTTAGTATTTTAGGTAATTATGTAGAATATCATAAAAATTTATCAAAAGAACTTTATGGAACTTGTGATAGTTTAGGATTTCAAGTGGCTAATAAATGTTGGGGTTTCTTTTCAGAAAATTTATCAAACAACAGTGTAACTTTTAATGATACTTGTTTTAATAATGTAGCAAATCCTGAAAAGGTTTCGATTAATACAACCAAAGGGAAGCATAGTGGTTCAAGTTTGTTTACACTAGATGTTGATGCGAATAATACGAAAGACTTAGTGTTAGGAGATGTGACATTTAATAATATGACATTATTATACAATACGGATAATACGATAGATTATATAGGTTCACATATAACACAGCAAGATCAAGCTTTTCCTAGTAATCAAAACTCAACAATTCCTGTTGATATAAATATTTTCCCAGCTGGCTATTATTTAGATGTAAATAATGATAATGTAAAAGATTTAATAGTTTCTACAAACTGTAATTCTGGATGTGAAAATTTTGAAAGTGCATGGCTATATATCAATAACGGAGCGACTAACTTGCCAGACTTTAGTTTTAGTAAAACAAATTTTTTACAAGAAAACATGATAGAGTTAGGAGAGGGAGCTAATCCAGTATTTTTTGATTACAATGATGATGGATTAATGGATTTGGTAATTGGGAATTTTGGAGAGTTTGATAATTCTTTATCCTTATTATACAAACCTTATTTATCGTTATATAAAAATGTAGGAACAGCTAGTACTCCTATATTTAAATTGGTTGATGATGATTTTGCTGGTTTGTCAACCATGAATTTAGATTTAGGTGGAGGAACTCCAGTTTTAGGATTAATGCCAACTTTTGGGGATTTAGATAACGATGGAGATGAAGATATGATTTTGGGAGATTATTTAGGAAATATCCATTATTTTACCAATACCGCTGGAGCAGGAAATGATGCAGTTTTTACATTAAATCAAGTAAAATACCAAGGGATTGATGTAGGAAGTTTTGCAGCACCTCAATTAATTGACTTAAACAGAAATGGAAAATTGGATTTAGTAATCGGTAAAAACAACGGTTTTTTCACTTATTATGAAAATACAGGTACGGTTAGTATTCCAACCTATACTAAAATAACAGATTCGTTAGGTTATGTTTCTACGCTTGAACCTGGTTATTTTGTTGGGAGAAGTACTCCATATATCTATGAGGAAGCAGGAGTATATAAAATGTTGGCAGGTTCTGCAAATGGATATTTATTCAAATTTGAGGATATTGAAGGCAATTTAACAGGTACGTTTAATAAAGTTGATTCAACTTATTTAAACCTTAGAGAAGGAAAAAATACAACCTTAACCATTGCTGACATTACAAATGATGGTAAATTGGATATGATGATAGGGAACCAAGCAGGAGGAGTAGCTTATTTTAAAGGAGCAGATGCTGTTATTTCGGTAGAAGAATATAAAATGCTAGAAGGTATTTTTGTTTACCCTAATCCAGCAAAAGAGCAACTTACATTAGATTTAGGAGCTAATAATTTAAAAAACGCATCTGTTAAGGTGTTAGATTTATTAGGGAAAACAATTACACACCAAAAAGTAAGTTCAAGTAAAACTACTATTAGCTTAAATGGTTTAAATCAAGGTGTTTACTTGGTTAAGTTTACCAACGATTTAGGGAGTAAAGTATTTAAAGTGGTAAAGGAGTAGTGATAGTGTTAAGATTTGAACTACAACAATTCGATTAGAAATATTTATCTTTATAATTAATTAAATGGTTTAATGATAAGCATAAACGAAAATAGACAACAATTAAAAGGGTATAAATTTATAGACCTTTTTGCTGGTATTGGAGGGTTTCATTATGCTTTAAAATCATTTGGAGCAAAATGTGTTTTTGCATCTGAGATTGATAAAAAAGCACAAAATATATATTATTCAAATCATCATATAAATCCCTATGGTGACATTACACAGATAAATGAAAAAGATATCCCTAAACATGATATTCTATGTGGAGGATTCCCTTGTCAGGCTTTTTCAATTTCGGGCAAACAAAAAGGATTTGAGGATACCAGAGGTACTTTGTTTTTTGACATTGCAAGAATTGTAAATTATCATCAACCAAAAATTTTGTTTCTAGAAAATGTAAAAAATTTTACTCGCCACGATAATGGAAACACTTTAAAAACAGTAATGGAAACACTTGAGGAACTTGATTACACTGTTCAGTATAAGGTGTTAAACACAAGTAATTTCGGATTGCCTCAGAATAGAGAAAGAGTTTACATTATTGCTTTTCATAATAGCTACACTATTAAAGAATTTGATTTTCCTTCTCCTAATTTATTATCTAAATTAGAAGATATACTTGAAGAAAATCCAACAAAAGGAAAACTAATTGATAGAGAAGATATTTCCCTCTATAAAGATTTTAATCCTACACAAAACATTTTTGGAAATATTGATTTACCAAATAAACCAATACAAATTGGAAAAGTAAATAAAGGTGGACAAGGAGAAAGAATTTATCATCCATTAGGACATGCTATTACATTATCGGCTTATGGTGGGGGTGTTGGTTCTAAAACAGGTCTTTATAAAATAAATAATAAAATAAGGAAATTATCCCCTCGAGAATGTGCTAGAATTCAAGGTTTCTCTGAAGAATTTATAATGCCTGAAAGTGTTTCTGAGGCTCAGAAACAATTTGGTAATAGTGTCTCTATAAATGTTTTACAATATATTATCCAAGAAATAATTAACACTATTCAGTTAAATGAACAAAGAACAGAAAAAAGGACCTCAAACAGCGAAAGATGGATTTCAGAACGAGAAAGACATAGTTATCAAGTTCAACAATTGGGAAAAGGATAAAGATGCTCAATCTTGGTTAGAGATTATGGAGTATTCTTTAACTGAAATAGAATATGTTAAGGCAATTGTATTATCAGGTTACAAAACTGATGTGCAAGTTCAAATTACAATAAAGCTGAAAGAAGCAATAGACGTTGAAAATTTACAAGTTAAATTGGTTAGTAATCTTAAAGGGTTTAACCAAATAGATAAACGCTGGGTGGACAAGTATGTTGAAATGTGGTCTATTCCATCAGACATTACAGAACTTCTTAAAAAATACACCGGAGAATTAACTCCTACTGTAAAATTCCCAAAAGACTCTAGAAGAACATTTGTTAACGAATTCAGTAAAAACAACCAAACCATTTTGTTAGACTGGTTGAAGAAAAACAATACTTTAATAGTAAATGATATTATTAAAGGTAGAGGAAAATTCTCTGTTGAATGGATGTTGGTTGCTCAAAAAACGGAAAAAGATGCTCGATGGATTTTAAAACCAATAAATCTTGTTCTTAATCATTTTGGGAATGGTGAAATACTAATTACCAAACAAGGAAATATTAAAATTGGAAATATCACTATGCAAAGAAAAGGCGGAGATGGCGGTAGAAAAACTGCTCAAATGCTTCAGTTTAAAATAAATCCTGCTGAACTATTTGACATTTAATAATTTTGATTCAACATCAACTATCTTTTTTCATATTTAAAACTAGATTCCTTATCTCTGCTAACGCTTCGTAAGGAAAAGTAGAAGAGAGTAAGTTCCCTCCCTTTGGGAAGACTGTTCCGAATTTTATCGGGATTAGGATGGGCTATTTAACACCAACTCCTTCTTCTCATAATCTATTACAGCTTTATAGCCTGTTAATATATCGCCTCCTATTATTCCGTCAATTGGTTCTAAGTCCAATTTTTCGTAAGATTGGTTTACGTGTTTTAAATCTAAAATAGTAGCATCATAATCTACAATTTCTAACTCGCCAAGTTTTAAGTTAGATAACAACACTTTTTTGCTGGTCATGGTATTTGTACCTAAAATAATCTCTCGAAAGCATCCACTTTTTAGTAACATTGTTCCAAGCGGACGCTTGAAACAGATGGAGAAGTTGGAATTCCAGCTGAATCAATAACAAAGGATACACCAATATATCTATTTTTATCATCTTCTGATAAATTTAAACCACACTTTTTAAAATGTAATTTTATTTTCACACCATTATTTTCTTCTGTTGCACCATTAAATAATGGGTTTTTATCTGCTAATTGAGCACTAAGTTCCTACCCAAAGCCAGTTTGAGTAAAAATTAAAACAATCAATATGATAAGAAGATTTTTCATCTTGGTAGCTATTTCCCAACAATTACAAACTCAGTACGTCTGTTTCTTAAACGTCCTTCTTCAGTTTTATTGTTAGCAATTGGTTTACTTTCACCAAAACCTTTATAAGATAAACGAGCAGGGTCAATGTCTTCAATTACTAAATAATTGTAAACGGCCTTAGCTCTATTTTCTGATAGTGTCATATTTTCTTTCGGGTCACCAACATTATCGGTATGCCCTTGTATGGCAACTTTAACAGTAGGGTTTTCTTTTAAAAAGGCTAAGAATTCATTTAATACCAATAGAATCCTGTTGTTTAACTCAAACGAGTTTGTCGCAAAATTAATGTCGTTTATTTTATAGGTTTCGCCAATTTCTATGGGCTTAATTTCTATGGTTTCTGTTTTTATTGGTTTACCAATTACTATTTCTTCCGAACTAATTAACTGAGAGGTAAAAGCATATCCTTTTTTCTTAGCAGTTAGCATAATGTCCTCTCCCTCATCAACAGTCATTACAGCAACATAGTCACCAGTTTCTTGGTCAATTACAGCATCAACCTCTCTGTTGGTTTTCGTGTTTTTTAGCTTAACTTCTGCACCTTCTGGCACTTCACCTTTATTATTTACCATTTGTCCGCCAATAAACATTACTTTTTCAGGTCGAGCTGCTTCATACAAATCAAAAGAATAAATGTTTAAGTCATTTTCATTCTCTGCGTCAGATGAACCAAAATAAGCCTTGTCGCCATCTCTGTTTACAATAAAACCATGTTCGTCTTTTTCGGTGTTTATTGGATAACCAATATTTTTAGGACGTTGAAATTCTCCACTTTTTGGATCCATCTTCGAATAAAAAATGTCGTAACCACCTAAGCCAATATGCCCAGTAGAAGAGAAGTAAAGCGTATAACTATCGGAGTGCATAAAAGGTGATTTCTCATCACCATTAGTGGTATTAATATTAGAACCCAATTTTTCAGGTTCTCCCCATGAACCGTTTGGTAATCTGTCACATTTATAAATATCCATATCAGGAGCAAAAGGGTCAACTACTCTTGTAAAATAAAGTGTTTTATTATCTGATGAAATTGATGGTTGTGCTTCCCA
>CAXBPN010000028.1:0-15713 GCA_963977515.1 uncultured Flavobacteriales bacterium | reverse complement strand
TTTTTAACTAACAAACATCCTTAAATTTTGTGCCCGAGTAAATGTAGTAAGTCCAGTTTTAATGATTGTTTCATGTTGGAATACTTTTATGCAAGTGGTTTTTCTAATTTATTCTTCCATTTCTCCCACTCAGGCAAAAAAGAGTGTTTCAACTTAAATAAGCACTCATTTCTCCTTTAGTAAACTCTACAGAAATATTGTTTTTTAACGTAGTAGAAAGTGCTAATCCTGTATAGTGAGTACCAATAGGATAGCGTTTATTGTTTCTGTCCACCAAAACTGCTGTTGACATTCTTTTGATGGGGTAATCAAGTAAGTATTTAACACCATAAATTAAGGCCCTACCAGAGTTTAATACATCATCAACTAATATAATTACCTGATTGGATAAAGTATCAGTAGGCTTGTCTATTACGATGTCTCCATTTAATGGATTCTCTTTATTAAGTGTCAGTTTTACCAAGGTAATTTTAACATCAGAAATTTTCTTTAATTTTTTCACCAATTTATCTGCAAACAAATAACCATTGCTAGAAATACCAACAATTACTATTTCTTCTTCTAAATGATTGTCCTCTAATATTTGATAAGAAATTCTATCAATTTTTTGAGAAATTTCAAGATTGTTTAAGATTAGCGTTTTTGTAGTTGGCATAAATTAGGGTTTTATAGAATTCTAATTTCGGTATTGTTAAAATGAACGATGTCATTTTTTCTTAATTTCTTTCTTCGCTGATATTCAATTACATCATTAAACTTAACCAAGCCTTCATCAACAACTAATTTGGCTTGACTACCAGATTCACAAAGATTTAAGAGTTTTAATAATTTTATTAATTCAATGTACTCTTCTGTTAATTCAAACACTATAGTTTCCATTATTCGTATTCAGGAGTTATAAAGTTTTTCACAGCACTGTTAAACTCTTTTGGAGTTTCGAAGAAAGGGTAGTGGCAAGCAGGTTTTAAAACCTCAATTCTTGCATCTAAAGCTTCTTGTAATAGTTGGTTTGAAGCAAATGGAACGTTGTCTAAATCACCAATTATAATTAATGAAGGGCATTGAATCATATCAATACCTTCTGTTAAATTATAGTCAAAAAAGTTTTTTTCCATAATACTATTTACCAATAAGAAATTATTAGCACTAGCTTTAGTAAAAGTCATTGGTTTATATAATTCAGTTACAGATTTTTGATTAACAAGATTAACTTTATCTCCTAATGATACTGCTTTAAGGAAAGTTTTAGGTTCTCTTTTTTCAAACTCTTTAGAACTCATTAATTTTACTAACTCTTTAGTGTCCTTATCACTTCTTTTCTTTTGCATGTTATTAAACATTTGATCAAAATACTCTGAAGTAGCAGGAGCAGGAGAGATTAAAACCAATTTATTTAAATGTTCAGGATATTTTTTTCCATAATTTATTGCTAAAGCTGCACCCCAAGAATGGCCAGCTAAATTCATTTTTTCAATTTTTAAATGATTACGAATACTTTCAAGATCTTCTACAAAATTTTCAGTAGTAATTGAAGTCGTATCTTGAGGAAATTCTGTTCTTCCTGATCCACGTTGGTCATAAAAAATAATTTGATAATCTTTGGCTAATTTCTCAAAATGAGGAACTAAATAATCGTGAAACATTCCTGGTCCTCCATGAAGAACTAGAATAGGTTTACCACTACCCATTTTTTTTATAAAATGCTTTACACCATTTATCTCAACAGTTTCTTCTTCTACTTTAAGTTCAGTTTGTTCATTTTCAATGTTATCTGTAGAAGTTTTTTGATCACCACAGCTAAAAAAAGCAAATAAGCTTAATAAAATAACAGATATATATATTCTAGTTGTTTTCATTTATATGTTTTTTAATTCTTTAATAGTTTCAGTTGGGTTGCTAGAGTTGAATACAAAACTACCAGCAACTAGTACGTCAGCACCAGCATCAATTAATTTTCTTGCATTCTTAGAAGTTACACCTCCATCAATTTCAATGAGAACTTTAGAGTTAGTTTTTACTATCAATTCTTTTAAATCTTTTACTTTTTTGTAAGTATTTTCTATAAAAGATTGTCCACCAAAACCTGGGTTTACACTCATAATTAAAACTAAATCTAAGTCAGTAATAATATCTTCTAATACATTTATGTTAGTATGTGGATTGAGAGCAACACCAGCCTTCATCCCTTCAGCTTTAATTGCTTGAATAGTTCTGTGTAAGTGAGTACAAGCTTCATAGTGTACTGTTAAAATATCTGCTCCAGCTAATTTAAAATCGGTTATAAATTTATCAGGTTCCACAATCATTAAATGAACATCAAATATTTTAGTAGAATGTTTTTTAATTGCTTTGATAATAGGCATTCCAAAAGTTAAATTTGGAACAAAAACACCATCCATTACATCAATGTGAAACCAATCTGCTTCACTTTTATTTAACATTTCACTTTCTGCTTGTAGGTTAGCAAAATCAGAAGATAAGATTGATGGTGCAATTATGTGTGACATATCATAAGTTAAGTTGTGCAAAGTTACCAAAAGAGTTGAGTAAACAAAAAAAGCGGATGTTAAAACATCCGCTTTTTGTAAACAATAATAACAATTTATTAACCTAAATACGGTTTTAGTAATTTACATCTTGAAGTATGTTTCAATCGTCTTAATGCTTTTTCTTTTATTTGGCGAACTCTTTCTCTTGTTAATTCAAATGTTTCACCAATTTCTTCAAGGGTCATTGGAGCCTTACAATTAATACCATAATACATTCTTAATACTTGAGCTTCTCTAAAAGATAAGGTAGAAAGAGATCGTTCAATTTCATTACGAAGGGACTCATTCATTAATTCATTATCAGGGTTCAATGTAATTTCATTATCTTCCATTACATCAATCATGCTATTACTTTCATCATCTTTAGATAGTGGAGCATCCATAGACATGTGCTTTCCTGCTATTTTTAACGATTCGTTTACTTCTTTTGTGGTAATTTGTAATAGTTCAGCAACTTCATCAGCTGAGGGCTCTCGTTCGTATAATTGTTCTAATTGTAAAAAAGTTCTATTTACCTTAGTAATGTTTCCAATTTTATTTAAAGGTAATCTTACTATTCTAGCTTGTTCCGCTATGGCTTGCATAATGGATTGACGAATCCACCAAACAGCATAGGAAATAAATTTAAACCCTCGTGTTTCATCGAATCGTTGAGCTGCTTTTATTAATCCAATATTACCTTCGTTAATTAAATCGGAAAGCGTTAATCCTTGATTTTGGTATTGCTTAGCAACAGAAACAACAAACCTTAAATTTGCCTTAGTTAATTTTTCAAGAGCTAATTTATCTCCGTCTCTAATTTGTTTCGCTAAAACAGCTTCTTCTTCTGCGGTTACTAGTCCTACTTTTGAAATGTCATGTAAATACTTGTCAAGAGAAATGGTTTCTCTATTTGTAACTTGTTTCGTAATTTTCAGTTGTCTCATAGACTAAATTCAGGTATTTATCTACGGCTTTTTACGATTCGTCTAATAATAGGTTGCAAAAAAGAGTATATTATTTTAATAAAAATAAAAAAGCCTAGCATTTGCTAGGCTTTTAGTCTAAATAAAAAAAAATATTTATTGTGCATTCTCTTTTTGTGGTTTCTCTAAAAGAACCTTTCTTGATAATTTAAGTTTACCAGTTTTTGCATCAACTTCAATTAACTTAACATCTATCATTTCCCCTTCTTTAAGAACATCTTCAACTTTTTCTACTCTCTCCCAGTTAATTTCAGAGATGTGAAGTAATCCATCTTTACCAGGAATTATTTCAACAAAAGCACCAAAGTTAGTAATAGACTTAACTTTTCCTTTATAAACTTCACCAACTTCTGGCACAGCAGTAATTGCTTTAATTCTAGCTAATGCAGCATTCATTGCTTCTCCATCATTACTCATAATAGATACTTTACCTACATTGTCAACTTCTTCAATTGTAATTGTTGCTCCAGTTGTTGCTTGGATATCTTGAATAATTTTTCCTCCAGGTCCAATTACAGCTCCAATCATTTCTTTAGGAATTGTAATTTGAGTTATTCTTGGTGTATGAGGTTTATAATCTTCGTTTGGTTTAGCAATAGTTTTAGCCATTTCGTTTAAGATGTGTAATCTACCATCTCTTGCTTGAGCTAAAGCTTGTTCTAAAACTTCATAAGGTAAACCATCTACTTTAATATCCATCTGACAAGCTGTAATTCCATCAACAGTACCTGTTACTTTAAAGTCCATATCTCCTAAATGATCTTCATCTCCTAAAATATCAGATAATACAGCAAAGTTTTTGTTTCCTGGCTCAGTAATTAATCCCATAGCAATACCAGAAACTGGTTTCTTAATTTTTACACCAGCATCCATTAATGCTAAAGTACCAGCACAAACTGTTGCCATTGATGATGAACCATTTGATTCTAAAATTTCAGAAACAATTCTTACTGTGTAAGGATTTGTTGCATCAAAAGGAATCATTGGTTTTAAAGCTCTTAAAGCTAAATTACCATGTCCAATTTCTCTTCTACTTGTTCCTCTGTTTGGTCTTGCTTCTCCAGTAGAGAACGAAGGGAAGTTGTAGTGTAACATGAATTTTTCATAACCACCGCTAGTAACTTCATCAACCATTTTTTCATCCATTTTGTTACCTAATGTAACTGTAGTTAATGATTGAGTTTCACCTCTAGTAAATACTGCAGAACCGTGAGCTCCAGGTAAGTAGTCAACTTCACTCCAGATAGGTCTAATTTCATCCATCTTTCTACCATCCAATCTAATTCTCTCTTTTAACATTACATCTCTTACAGCAGCTTTTTGTACTGATTTAAAGTATTGTCCGATTAAGAATTTATCTCCTTGCTCTTCTTCAGAAAGTGTAGCAACAAATTCATCTTTTACAGCTCCAAATTTCTGACCTCTAATTGCTTTGTCAGCAATAGCTTCTGCAGCAATAGCGTAACATTTGTCGTAACAAGCTGTTTTTAGTCTTGCCTGTAAGTCTTCGTTACTTCTTTCGTGATCGTATGCTCTTTTTACTTTAGATTTTTCTACTTCAGCAGCTAAGTCTAATTGCAATTGACATTGTTTTTTTATTTCAGTATGAGCAGCTTTAATTCCTTCTAACATTTCTGCTTCAGAAATTTCTAGCATTTCACCTTCAACCATCATAATGTTATCCATAGTTGCAGCAACTATTAAATCTATTGATGATTGTTCCATTTGAGATGGGGTAGGGTTTATAATCCAGTTTCCATCAATTTTACCAACCCTTACTTCAGAAGTAGGCCCGTTAAAAGGAATATCTGAAACTGCAATAGCAGCTGAAGCTGCTAAACAAGCTAATGCATCTGGTAAAACTTCTTCGTCAAAAGAAATTAATTGAATTGCTACTTGTGTGTTTGCATGGTAATCATCTGGAAAAAGAGGTCTTAACGCTCTATCGATTAATCTACAAATTAATATTTCGTTATCGTTTGGTCTTGCTTCTCTTTTTAAGAATCCTCCAGGGATTTTTCCTGCGGCAGCAAATTTTTCTTTGTAATCAACTGTTAAAGGTAAAAAGTCCATGTCTTCACCAGCATCTTTGTCAGATACAACTGTTGCTAATAACATAGTGTTACCCATTCTTACTACTACAGAACCGTGAGCTTGTTTCGCTAATTTTCCGGTTTCAATTGAGATGGTCCTTCCATCACCTAATGTATAGGATTTTGTAATTCCAATTTTTGACATAATTTATTTTTATTTTTCCGCTTAGTGCGGAAGATTTATATTGAGGAAACCATTTCCTCTTTTTGTTTATATACTTTTAATTAAAAAAGGGGAGTGCAATCACTTGCGAGCCCCCCTTTAAATCTAATGTTAATTGTATTGTGTTTTCAATTGTTATTTTCTGATACCTAAATCTTTAATTAACTCACGATACTTAACAATATCATTATTTTTATAATAATCAAGTAGTTTTCTTCTTTTCCCTACTAAGTCAAGTAATGCTTTTTGAGTTCCGAAATCTTTACGATTATTTTTTAAGTGTTCTGTTAAATGGTTGATTCTAAATGAAAATAAAGCTATTTTACCTTCTGTAGAACCTGTGTTTTTAGCGTCTCCGCCATACTTTTTAAAAATCTCTTGTTTTTTTTCTGCTGATAAATACATGCCAAAATTTGTTTAATGTTTTTTATGTATGCTTAATTGCGGCTGCAAATGTAGCCATTTATTTAATATTAAATGGTTTTACCCTGAAAATTAGTTGTTAAACATTCTAATTGATTGAGCTATTTTTTGTTTTAACTCATTTCTACTTACTATATAATCTAAGAAACCATGTTCTAGAACAAACTCAGAAGTTTGGAATCCTTCAGGTAAATCTTTACCAATTGTTTCTTTTACAACTCTAGGTCCAGCAAATCCAATTAAAGCTCCAGGTTCAGCAATGTTTAAATCACCGAGCATAGCATAAGAAGCAGTAACTCCACCAGTTGTAGGATCAGTTAACAATGAAATATAAGGTGTTTTTTCTTTAGCCAATAATCCCAGTTTTGCTGATGTTTTTGCCATTTGCATTAATGAAAATGCTGCTTCCATCATTCGTGCTCCACCAGATTTAGAAATCATTAAAAATGGTATTTTATTTTTAATAGAGTGATCAATTGCTCTTGCTATTTTCTCTCCAACAACTGAACCCATTGAACCACCAATAAAGGTAAAGTCCATACACGCTACAACTAAATCTTGTCCTTCAATTTTACCAACACCACTTCTTAAAGCATCTTTTAATCCCGTTTTTTTCTGAGTCGCTTTTACTCTATCGGTGTATTTTTTAGTGTCTTCAAAAGTTAAAGGGTCGCCAGAAACCATATCTTTATCCAACTCTTTAAACTTATTGTTATCAAATAGCAATTCAAAGTATTCTTTTGAATTCATTCTGTCATGGTAGTTACACTCAGAACAAACATTTAGGTTCGCTGTATGGTCTTCAGAGGCTACAACATGATTGCATTTCGGACACTTATACCACAATCCTTCTGGGGTTTCTTTTTTTTCTTTTGTTGGAGTAACAATACCTTGTTTTATTCTTTTAAACCATCCCATATCATCCATTAATTTGTTACTATAAAGTGTTTATGTTGTTTAAATCTTCAAATGCTTTTTTTAATCTAGCTTTAAAGGTTAATTCGCCCTCTCTCATCCATGCTCTTGGATCGTAGTATTTTTTATTTGGTTTATCAGCACCGTCTGGATTCCCAATTTGAGTTTTTAAATAATCAATATTTTTAGTTACGTAGTCTCTAACACCTGTTGTAAAAGCAAATTGCATATCAGTATCAATATTCATTTTAATAACACCATAACCAATAGCTTCTCTAATTTCTTCTAGAGTAGAACCTGAGCCGCCATGAAATACAAAATCAACTGGATTAGCCTCAGTATTGAATTTTTCTTGAATATATTCTTGAGAATTCTTTAAAATCTTAGGAGTTAAAACCACATTTCCTGGTTTGTAAACACCGTGTACATTGCCAAATGCAGCAGCAATAGTAAATCGGTTGCTAATTTTTGATAATTCTTCATAAGCATAAGCAACTTCTTCTGGTTGAGTATAAAGAAGGCTATTATCTACGTTAGAGTTGTCCACACCATCTTCTTCTCCACCAGTAATTCCTAACTCAATTTCTAAGGTCATACCTATTTTACTCATTCTTTCTAGGTATGTTTTGCAAATTTCAATGTTTTCCTCAATAGGTTCTTCGGAAAGATCAATCATGTGAGAGCTGTATAAAGGAACACCATTTTCTTTATAAAACTTTTCTCCAGCATCTAATAAGCCATCTATCCATGGTAATAATTTTTTAGCACAATGGTCGGTATGTAAAATAACTGGTACTTTGTAAATTTTGGCAAGTTCATGAATGTGTTTTGCACCTGCTATTGCACCAACAATTGCTGCTTGTTGGTTTTTATTACTAAGACCTTTTCCAGCGTTAAAATGAGCTCCGCCATTAGAAAACTGAATAATAACAGGTCCGTTGACTTCTTTTGCTGTTTCCATAACAGCATTAACTGTACTAGAACTTGTAACATTTACAGCTGGTAAAGCAAATTTTTTAAGTTTTGCTAATTTAAAAATCTCTTGAACAGCGTCTCCGGTAATTACACCGTAATTCATAGTTTCAACCATTTTTTATTTTTTTAAGACCACAAATTTACTATAAAATAAGAAAGGGGCATAGCTCTGAATAATAAAAAATTTGCATATCCGTAATTAGTCATAATCCTGTAATATTAGCAATAACAAGCCTATCAAATATTTTTTCTCCAAAACACCTTCTGTTGAGCTTGTAAACAAACTCATTAAGGTATAATTGCAAGTATTTTCTTTTGATTTTGTGGTAATTCCCTGTAAAGTTTCTCTTAGCATTGCTTATTGCTATGTGCACCCATTTTAATGTTTCTTTGGTAGTTTGTTCATTTGACTTTTCAGTTATATGTAGCTCTACATAGTCAGCAATATTTACATAAGAAGTGCTTTTGTCAGTAAATACGATAATCTGCTCATCATCGATTGCTTCTTCAAAAACATTATCTGTACCATCTGCTTTATGGTCTTCAAGTACTTTAGCTTTAAAATACCTACATTGTCTATCTACCTTTCCTGTATCAATATCTTCAAGTATGGTACTCTCTGCCATTACCATAACATTGGATTTAGTTTTGCTGCCTCGACCAGCTTTTTGAGTCTTATGATCATACTCTGAAGCTTCTATAGTAAAATAACCCTCATCCATTTCTATCATCCCTTCCAATGTGTATCGGTCATCTCGAGTGCCCATAGCTTTGCGTAGTTTATGTACCATTGCCCAAACCGGTTCGTAGCGTTTTAAGCCTAATTGCCGCTGTATTTCTTTGCTAGAAAATCCTTTCTTAGTCGCACTCAACAGAAACATTGTTTTGTACCATATTAGGAATGGTAAATTCGAGCTTTGCATTATTGTTCCACTACGCAAGGATGTTCGACTTCTACATTGTTTACATTCGTAACTCCACTGACTTTTTATCCAATAATGTTTATTATGGTTACATTTCTTGCAAATAACTCCTATTTTATCTCGTTCTTCTTTGAAGTGAAGTCTACAGGATTCTTCACTCTCAAAATGTGCCGTAAAACTAAATATATTCATACCTTTATTTTCTTGTAAAGATAAACATTATTGATTGATTATTAGTGTTTGCGGATATGCAAAAATTTGATTTAAAACGTAGAAAATATGCCAACGGTTTTTGGGGTAAATTTGATAAAAATCATGGTTGTTTGCCTTATCTTATTGTTGTAGGTATAATCATAGTAGCCTTTATTTTTCTTCTTATATTCAATAAATAGTAAATTGATTCTTAAGAAGGAGGTAATTTAAACTAATTTTTGAGGTTTACCTAACTAAAAAACACACGTGCCATTTTTTTAGGAGATAGCCTAACTTTCCACATTTCTTTAAACATGTCAATCAAGTCATGAAAAACCAAGTAAATAGGGTTGTATGAATTGACGGGGGTTGTGATACCATAAATCGATTTTTCTACTTCAGGTTCAAAAGTTCCAAATATTCTATCCCAAATGATTAGTGTAGAACCATAATTTTTATCGATGTACTGTTTGTTAGTACCATGGTGTACTCGGTGATGTGAAGGAGTGGTAAAGATGTACTCTATAGGTTTTGGTAATTTTTTGATGAACTCAGTGTGTATCCAAAACTGATATAACACTTCTGTTTGGTGAACAATAAAAAAAACTACAGGATGAAACCCCATCATAATAACTGGAAGAAAGAAAATAACCTTGATATTTTGTATCCAGGAAAGTCGAAAAGCAACACTCAGGTTATATTTGAGTGAAGAATGATGTACTACATGTGTTGTCCATAAAAAACGTTGTTCATGGGCAACTCGATGAGCCCAATAACGGAAAAAGTCTAGTGCAAAAAAGCAAAGGATGTAACTCCACCAAGTATACGGGATACTCCATGGTACTAGGTTGTAAAAAAATAAAATAAAGGTATAAAGAGCAATTTTTTGCAACCCATTTAGAACTAGATTGCCAACTCCTACAGATAGGGAAGCAAAAAAATCTTTGGATTCATAACTTTTAATATTTTTCCGGTAACTATAAATCCATTCTATCCCTACTAAAGCAATTAAAATTGGTGCAGCAATCCAAATAAAAGTATTAAAATCTAGCTGAAGTAATTCTTTTAAGGTGTACGCTTTTTTTTCGAACATGCGGAGATTTATTCTTTTAAGATGAAAAATATTTTCTATATCGGTAAAATCAGGTTAAAGTTACTTATAATAAGGTCAGAATACAAGGATTGTTCTGTTAATACCGACTAACTCTTTATAAATAGTTTATGAAAAAAGAATTTAAGAAAAACATTCTTGACCTTAATTTCAGCAAGGTTTATTTTATAAAAAGTATCCATTTTTAAGTAGTTTTGAATCTATGAAAAATTTAGGTGCTTTATTATTGGTTTTAGTTGTTTCTATTGGTTTTGCTCAGCAACCTAAACAATTATCTTCTTCAGAAATTTATCAAAAAATACAGAAGCTAAATGTTTTAGGAAATGTATTGTATTTGGCTGCACACCCAGATGATGAAAACACACGTTTTATCGCTTATTCTGCCAACGAAAAATTGTTTAACACTGCATACTTATCACTTACTCGTGGTGATGGTGGTCAAAACTTAATTGGTACAGAAATTCGTGAGGAATTAGGAATTATTAGAACGCAAGAGTTGTTAGCTGCTCGTAGAACAGATGGTGGTCAACAATTTTTTAGTAGAGCTAATGATTTTGGTTACTCAAAAACGCCAGAAGAGACCTTAGAAATTTGGGATAAGGATAAAATCTTGGCAGATGTGGTTTGGGTAATTCGAAAGTTTCGACCAGATGTAATTGTTTGTCGTTTCCCAACCGATGGTGGTGGAGGTCATGGCCATCATACTGCATCAGCCTTACTAGGTGTAGAAGCTTTTGATTTAGCAGCCGATAAAAACGCTTATCCTGAACAATTAAAATATGTAGATGTATGGCAAGCCAAACGAATAGTTGTAAATACAGGTCATTGGTGGAATGATAAAATTTCAGCTAAGGATCCTGGTGTTGTGACAGAAGATATTGGTCAGTACAATACTTTATTAGGTACATCATACAATGAATTAGCAGCAAAAAGTAGAACAATGCATAAAAGTCAAGGTTTTGGTTCTACTGGTTCACGAGGAGAGCAATTAGAATATTTTGAGCATCTAAAAGGAGAAGAGGCTAAAACCTCTTTGTTTGATGGAGTTAATTATTCTTGGAGTAGAGCATTTGAGAATTTAAATAATCAGGATTATAAAGAGATAATTGATTGGATTAAAGTTTTATCTAACCAATATAACCCTCAGTATCCAGAACATAGTATTAATGCTTTAATTAGTTTGAGAAGAGTTATTGTTGAAATTGATGACAAACATTGGAAAAACACCAAAATAAAAGAAGTTGATGAGTTAATTAAGCAATGTATTGGTTTGTATATTGAAGCTAAAGCTGATGACTATTATGCTTCTAATGGTGATTCGGTAAAAGTTTCTTTTGAGTTAATTAATAGAACTTTACCAGAACTAAAACTGAAATCGATTAAGGCAAATGCTATTGGTTTTAGTATCGATAACCCAAAAGAGTTATTAAAAAATGAGAACATTACCATAGAACAAGTTTTTCAGGTTCCAGCGACGATGGAAAACTCACAACCATATTGGTTGCAAAAAGAAGGAGCGCTAGGAACGTACAATGTAACAGACCAATTAACCATTGGAAAACCAGAAAATGATGCTGCGATTAGTTTTGATGTAACATTAGTAGTTGATGGAGAGGAACTTACTTGCAATTACCCATTAATTTATAAATGGAACGATCCTGTAAAAGGAGAGTTGTACCGTCCATTTGTAGTTGTACCTCCTGTATTTGTCAATTTTTCGGAAGAATTACAATTGTTCTCTAACTTATCAGCAAGAGAAATAGAGTTAACCGTTAAAGCTCAAACAGAAAATTTAAAAGCTCAATTAAACTTAACTTCACCAAAAGGTTGGAAATTATCTCAAACTAAATTTAATCTTGAATTAGCAAAGAAAGGAGAGGAGCAAAAAGTAAAAGTATTATTAATTCCTTCTACGGAAGCAACAATAGGTAATTTAAAAGCTGAATTAGTTGTAAATGGAAAGACTCACAATAAAGCTTTAAATACAATTACTTACGATCATATTCCTACTCAAATATACATACCACAAGCCAAAGCTAAATTGGTGTTTATCGATTTAAAAACTAAAGGGAAGAATATTGGTTATTTTAATGGTGCTGGAGATAAAATTCCTGAAGCTTTAACCAGTATTGGGTATAAGGTGGATGAATTGACAGAGAATAATTTAGATTTAGCTAACTTATTAAAATACGATGCAATTGTAGTGGGGATAAGAGCTGTAAATGTGAATGATCGTTTTGATTATATTGCCTCAAAATTTTTAGCGTATGTTAAAAATGGCGGAACTTTAGTTTATCAATACAATACTTCACACCGTTTAAAAACAGAGGAGTTTGCTCCTTACCCATTAAAACTTTCGAGAGATAGAGTTACAGAAGAAGACGCAGAAGTAACCTTTTTAAAACTAGAACATGCTGTTTTAAATTCTCCGAACAAAATAACCAAAGCCGATTTTGAAGATTGGGTACAAGAAAGAGGCTTGTATTTCCCAAATGAGTGGGATGAAAAGTATGATGCCATATTGAGTTGGCACGATAAAGATGAAACCGCTAAAGATGGGAGTTTATTGGTAGCTAAATACGGTAAAGGTTATTATGTTTATACGGGAATTTCTTTCTTTAGAGAGTTGCCTGCTGCTGTTCCAGGAGCTTATCGTTTGTTTGTAAACCTAATTAGCTTGGGCAATGAGTAACAAAAGAAACTTATCCAAAGCTTAAAACTTTGGATAAGTTAGAAATATTTAAAAATGTTAGAGTCAAATAAATATTATCACATTTACAATAGAGCCAATGGATCTGATAATTTATTTGTAAATGAAGGTAACTATCATTTTTTTCTTGAAAAAGTAAAATTGTATTTAAGTTCAGTTTTAGATTTATATTGTTATTGTTTAATGCCCAATCATTTTCATTTTTTAGTAAAGATAAAATCAGAGAAAGAGATTGTTGAAACAATAAAATTAAAAAAAGGAGATAAATACCTTCAAGGTTTTGAAAACTTAAAACATGGAGAAACTTATCTAAAGTTTCAAACTTTAGATAAGTTCATGTCTTATTTTATATCTAAACAACTATCTAATTTATTCAGTAGTTATTGCCAAGCCTTTAATAAACAACAAAACAGAACAGGAAGCTTATTTCAAAAAGGATTTAAACGAAAAGAGGTAACTAGTAAATTGTATTTAAAAGAATTGGTTTTGTATATCCATTGTAATGCCGTACATCATAAATTTGTTAATCATTTTGAAGATTGGAAATATAGCTCTTTTCATAACTTAAAAACAGAAGGGAATAGTGAGATAATTAAATGGTTTGATGACTTGGATAATTTTATAGCTTGTCATCTAGATAAAAATGAGTTTAATAATATTGAAAATTCAATAATTGAATAAAGTAGCTTGTCTAAAGTTTAAAACTTTAGACAAGCTTGATAAAACACTTTTCTTTTCCAAAGCTTAGAACTTTGGTAGAGTTAATAAAAACAATAATAAATGAAAAAAACCAATTGGAATAAATGGTACTTTGCCTTAATCGCTACATTAACGGTGTTAATTGTATTGTTTTACTTATTCACTAAACATTTCTTATGAGTACGATAGATTGGATAGTATTATTAGGAACACTTGCCTTTATCGTTATTTATGGGGTTTGGAAAACTCGTGGAAGTAAAAATTTACAGAGTTATTTAAAAGGTGATAACGATGCGAAATGGTGGGGAATAGGAATTTCCATTATGGCTACACAGGCTAGTGCCATTACTTTTTTATCTACACCCGGACAGGCTTATACCGATGGAATGCAATTTTTACAATTCTATTTTGGTTTGCCAATAGCCATGATAATTCTTTCAGTAACCTTTATTCCTATTTTTTATAAACTAAAAGTATTTACAGCTTATGAGTTTTTAGAGAGTCGATTCGATTTAAAAACACGCTCTTTGGCTGCAATTTTGTTTTTAATACAAAGAGGTTTAGCAGCTGGAATAACGATATATGCACCAGCAATTATCTTATCTACTCTGTTAGGTTGGAACTTAGGATTGACCAATGTTTTTATTGGCGTGTTAGTAATTGTTTATACCGTTTCTGGCGGTACAAAAGCGGTTACCCAAACTCAAAAACAGCAAATGGCAGTAATGATGGGAGGGATGATTTTAGCTGGGATTATGGTAATATCGATGTTGCCACAAGATATTGGTTTTACTGATGCTTTGCATGTCGCTGGTAAAATGGAAAAATTAAATGTGGTCAATTTTGATTTCGATTTTAACGACCGTTATAATTTTTGGAGTGGAATAACGGCAGCTTTGTTTCTGTTTATGAGTTATTTCGGAACTGACCAATCTCAAGTACAGCGTTATTTATCAGGTAAATCTATTAGAGAAAGTCGTTTGGGTTTAATGATGAATGGATTACTTAAAGTACCGATGCAGTTTGTTATTTTGTTTATTGGAGTAATGGTGTTTGTGTTTTATCAGTTTAACCAACCGCCAATATTTTTTAATCAGGTAGAAACACAAAAAGTAGAACAATCCATTTATGCGGATGATTTTAATAAAATAGAAGAGGAGTATAGTGTTGTTTTTGAAGAAAAGAAAGCAGAACTAAGAACCATGGTTGCAGCAGTTAATGCTGAAGATGGAGCGGCTATTGATGAAAGTAAAACCAAAGTAATGGCTTTACAACAAAGAGGAAATGAATTAAGAGAAGAAACAAAAAACTTGGTTAAAAAACTAAACCCTAATGCAGAAATCAACGATAAGGATTATATTTTTATGACTTATGTAATGGATTTTTTGCCAATTGGGATGGTTGGGTTGTTGTTTGCTGTAATGTTCTCGGCAGCTATGAGTAGTACAGCAAGTGAATTAAATGCTTTAGCAAGTACAACTACTATTGATTTATACAAACGTTCTATCAATAAAAATGCAGACGAAACACATTATTTAAAATCGAGCAAGTGGTTTACTTTTTTGTGGGGCGCATTGGCTATATTGTTCGCCACAACAGCATCGTTGTTCGAAAACTTAATACAAGCAGTAAATTATTTAGGCTCTATATTTTACGGAACCATTTTAGGAATTTTTGTAGTAGCTTTTTATGTCAAAAAGATTAAAGGAAACGCTGTGTTTATAGCTGCAATTTTAGCTGAACTATCTGTTATTGTTATAGATTTACTAAACCGATACGAAATGGCACCAGAATGGCTGCAATTGGGTTATTTATGGTATAATGTTATTGGTTGTTTATTAGTTGTGCTGTTTGGTTATATTCTTCAGCTAATTTTACCTGCTAAAAAATAAAGGTTCGTTTAACGTACTTGTTAGTCGCGTTTCAATGCGACTTACATTGTGTTAAACGACTTAAGTTAGCAAAGTATTAAATTTAGTGTTTAACCAGAAAGAA
>CAXBPN010000027.1:0-16146 GCA_963977515.1 uncultured Flavobacteriales bacterium | reverse complement strand
GAGCAATCGAACGACCTTCAAACTTTATAAATTTTTCTTTCATATTTACAGCAACTAAGCTATCGTACATTAAAGCGGTATCTGAACCAGAAATAAAACTTTGACCAATACCTAAACAAAGAGCGGCGGGTAAAAATCCCCAAAATCCAGAAGCAAAAGTGTAGATAAGCATACCAACAAATCCAAAAAAAGTGCCTATTACCATACTATTTTTCCTTCCTAAAACATCGGCAGCATAACCTGAAGGAATTTCAATTAACGCAATGGTAACAGAATAAATGGCTTGGATAACCATAATGTCATGCAGATCTAAACCATTTTCTTTAAAAAATAAAAAGATAGTTGGCATAAAAAGCATCAGCCACTTTGATGCTTTAATCACATAAAGTTTCCAAATATTTGAAAAGATGTTTTTGTGTGTCGTCATTGCGAGGAACGAAGCAATCTTATAGTTTAAAGTATAAGTCTTCTCAATTTTTATTAATGGATTCTATTAAATTTATTTTCTGGTTTCTAGAACCACCTTTTATTCTTTTTTCTTCACCAATAGCTTCTTCAATAGTCGAAAATGATTTGTAATAAACTAATTTATGGATATTGTATTTTGAAGTAAAACTTTTAGGATATATTTTTTCTTTATGATGAAACACTCTTGTTTTTAAATCAGACGTTACACCTGTGTAAAGCACTTTGTTGTATTTATTTGTTAAGATGTAAACGGCACCACCTCTTTCCATTAAGTTTTATTTAATAAGATTGCTTCACTCCGTTACTCTTCGTTCGCAATGACGATGGAATTAAAGTGCTCAACCGCTAAACGGTAAGAATTTAATCCAAGCCCAGTAATAACACCGATACAATTTTTTGCCATTAAAGAAATATGCCGGTATTCTTCGCGAGCGTAAACATTAGAAATATGAACTTCAATAACAGGGGTTTTAATTCCTGCAATAGCATCCGCTATTCCAATTGAAGTATGAGTGTAAGCTCCAGCATTCATGATAATTCCATCATAACTGAATCCAACCTCATGCAACTTATTAATTAACTCACCTTCCACATTGCTTTGATAATATTCAAAATCAATTGAAGCATATTTTGTTTTTAAGTCAACAAAAAAATCGTCAAAAGAAGCATGACCATATATAGAAGGTTCTCTTTTTCCTAATAGATTTAAGTTTGGGCCGTTAATAATTAAAAGTTTCATAATAAATATCTGTTCAACAAAGATATATATTTGTAGTTGACTTACTTTAATAAACTAATCAATAATTGCCTTCACGGGCACCGTGATGAATTGGACACCAACAATAAAAGGTTTTAAAAGCTATTTACAACTAGAGCGTTCGCTTTCCGAAAACTCTGTCCATGCCTATTTACATGATGTAGAAATGTTGGTGCAATATTTTGTTTTACATGAAATTGATGTTGTACCTCAAAATGTAGAACAAAAGCAGGTGGAAAATTTTATTCAATATGTAAGTAAATTAGGAATGTCGGCAACCTCCCAAGCAAGAATATTATCGGGGATTAAAGCATTTTTTAAGTACATGTTAATAGAGGACATGATTACGAATAGTCCTACAGAGCTATTAGAAGCCCCACGAATAGGAAGAAAGTTACCAGATGTATTAACTCCAAACGAAATAAATGCAATTATAAATGCTATTGATTTAAGTACAAATGAAGGAGAACGAAATAAGGCAATGTTGGAGACCTTATATAGCTGTGGTTTAAGGGTTTCAGAATTGGTTAATTTACAATTGTCAAACTTAATGTTTGATGAAGGATTTATTATTGTGAGAGGAAAAGGAGACAAAGAGCGAATTGTTCCGATAGGAAGTGTAGCAATGAAACATATAAATATATATGTTAATCAAATAAGAAATCACATGTCTAATATTAAAAAAGAAAGTGAAAACATTTTATTTCTAAATAGAAGGGGAGCAAAGTTGACAAGGGTAATGGTATTTACAATTATTAAACAATTACTAGAAAAAACAGGAATTAATAAAAAGGTAAGTCCTCATACTTTTAGGCATTCTTTTGCTACTCATTTAGTTGAAGGCGGAGCAGATTTACGAGCTGTTCAAGAAATGTTAGGGCATGAATCCATAACAACAACAGAAATTTATACGCATTTAGATCGTGAATATTTACGCCAAGCGATTATTGATTTTCATCCTCGCTCTAAATAAATTTTTCTTAATTTGGGTAGCTAGTTATGAGTGAACACAACCAAAATATTGAGTGGAAAGAAGAGCTGGATAATACAGCTTTAAAGTATCACATAATTGCATTGTGGGTTGCCGTAGTGTTTGATATGTTATTTTATGTAACGGATTATTTCAATATTCCTGAATACCGAAAAGAGTTTTTTATCTTTCGATTAGTAGTTTCTTTAATTTGCTTAGTAACAGTTTTATTTCATAAGAAACTTAAAATATCTATACAATTGATGGGCGTTTTACCCGTTTTATTGATTTCAATTCAAAATGCATACATGTGGAGTGTGATGGATGCCGAACATTTGCAAAAACATACATTAGCATATATGGCTCTTTTTATTGGATCAGGAATGTTTATGTTTTACCATTGGTCTTATTCAGCATTTATTGTGACCGCTAATATAATTGCGAACATAATTTTCTTCTATTATAACAGCTTTTTAACTTTAGATGTAATTCTTGTAAATGGAGGAATATTGGTATTATCAACAGCAATTTTTTCTATTCTATTAATTAGAATGAGGTATCGATTAACCAAAAACGAAATTGTTGCTCGATTTGCATTAAATAAATCAAAACATCAAATAGAAGAAAAAAATAAAGAAATTACTGATAGCATAAATTATGCGAAACGAATTCAAATGGCATTAATTCCACCAGAAAATGTGATGAAAGAATTATTACCAAACTCTTTTTTAATTTATAAACCAAAAGATATTGTTAGTGGTGATTTTTATTGGGCTACAGATTTAACCACTACAAACTCAGATAAAGAGAATGAAAAGTTAGTTGTTTTTTGTGTCGCCGACTGTACAGGACACGGAGTTCCTGGAGCTTTTATGAGTTTGATAGGAGTTAAAATTTTAAATCAATCTGTAAAACAAAAGGATGTTAATTCTCCTGCTGAAGCTTTAGATTTTTTAAATTCACAAGTATTTCAAACGGTAAATAAGCATTCTGATAAAGACAATATTGTTCGAGATGGAATGGATGCTGTATTTTGTGCCATTAATTTTAATACGCTTAAGCTATCTTATTCTGGGGCGAATAATCCAATTTATATAATTAGAGAAGGAGAATTAATTCAAATAAAAGCTGATAAACAACCAATAGGTTCATACGAAAAACTAACACCTTTTACCAATCATGAATTTCAGTTGCAAAAAGGCGATATGGTTTATGGCTTTACAGATGGGTTTGTTGACCAGTTTGGAGGAGAAGATGGGAAAAAGATGAAGTCGAAACGATTTAAAGAGCAATTAATCTTAAATGCAAATCAAGATGTTGAAATTCAGAAAGAAAAATTGAGTGCTTATTTTGAAGAATGGAAAGGTACACATGACCAATTAGACGATGTCTGTATTATAGGAGTGAAGATATGAACGATTAGAATACAGAGTTTACCTTGAGCTTGCCGAAAGGTGTTATAGGTATTAAAATATGAGGATTTCAATATCTTTGAAAATTTGAATATTACTTCGTAAAAAGATTCATTACTTTTATCGTGAACTAAACAATTAAAATGAAAACTAAGCTTAGGCTTTTCTTTATTATCTTAACTACATTATTTTTTTCGTGTAAGAAAAATTTTGACACACCTAGTTGGGATGTGGAAGTGTTGGCTCCTTTAGTTAATACATCTCTTTCTTTAAACGATTTATTGAAAGATTCTTTGCTTGAAACCAATCCAGATGGTTCTTTACAAATGGTCTATCAAACAGACTTAATTGATATTGATGTTGACTCCTTATTTAAAATTCCAGATACAACTATCGTTGAGGAATTTGTAGTTCCCTTAACTTCAGTAGTAAATCCAGGAAGTACATTTTACTCTAACGATGAAGAAAAAGAGCTAAATATTAATAATGGAATAGAGTTAAATTATGCTAAAATAGAATCTGGATTTATTGATTTGGAGGTTTTTAGTGAGGTAAAAGAACGAGTTGTGGTAACATTAAAAATATTAAGTGCAAGCTTAAATGGTGATACTCTTTTTATCGCAGATACAATTGAGGCAGCAACATCTACCACTCCTGGTTATTTTTCAACATCATTTGATCTCAGTAATTATGAACTTGATTTAACAGGAATAAATTATAACTCAACAAATACATTAGTTACAAAAGCCATAGCGAGCCTTCACCCCGATGCTTTTTTTGTTCAAGTAAATTCAGGAGATAAAATTATCTTTAACTATAAATTTAGAGATGTTGTTCCATATTATGTTAAGGGCTATTTTGGTAGTCAACAATACCAATTTGGACCAGAGACTACCGATTTTAATGTTTTTAATACAATCGTGGATGGAAGTTTTGATTTAGATGATGTAAATGTAACCTTAGATTTTGAAAACGGAATAGGGGTTGATGCTCAAATGACCTTAACAAGTTTTATTACTCAGAATTTATCAAATAACAATACCGCAACGCTATCTGGGAGTGTAATTAATTCACCAATTAATATAAATAGAGCTCAAGAAACGTATAGTGTTCCAGAGGTTAATTACAGTTATTACCAAAAACAAATCAATACTTCCAATTCTAATATTGACGAATTGATAGAGGTTTTGCCAGATCAGCTTACTTATCAAGGGAATTTAACAATTAACCCACTGGGTAATATTTCAGGGAGTAATGACTTTCTATTTAAGAAACACCCACTAAAAGCTAAACTAAATGTTGAAATGCCACTTTCATTGATTGCCAATAATTTAACATTAGTTGATACGGTTGAATTTGATTTAGCTGAAGAAAATGTTAGAAATATAATTGATGGAAATTTATTTGTATATGCAGATAATGGTTATCCATTCGATGCCGATTTAACTTTAGATTTACTTGATCAGAATAATCAACTATTTAAAACAATTACACTTATTAATAATAGGATAGAAGCAGCACCTGTAAATTTGTTGTTAAGAGTAGAAACTCCTAAAATGTCAGTGTTAAAAATACCACTTTCAGCAACCGATATTTCAGAATTAACATTGGCTAAAAAAATGAAATTAACAGTTGCGTTTACTACAACAGCTCAACCTAATTATTTGAAAATATATAGCGATTATAAAATTGACTTAAAATTGGTCGGTGATTTTGGCTATCAAGTTAATGCCGATTAAAATGAGCAAAAGGTTTAGTTTAATATTGGTTGCATTATTGCTTGGAGGATTGCTAAAAGCACAATCATTTCAAAATTATTTTGCTGATACTATTCAACGATTAAACATAGAAGCTCAAGCCAGTTACTTTTATGGTTCTAATGGCGTGAGTAATAAATTTATAAATCACTTTATCACAGGAGACAGAATCGAGAAGGAGGATAAAGACGAAGCATATAAAAATTTAAAATCGAATAATATTTTTGGAGCAGATTTAAATTTCAGTTTAAATACCGAGATTCCATTTGATACGTTATTTGGAAAATCAAATATGTCATTAGTTGTTGGTGTTGAAATGGTAGAGCATGCAGATATTAAATTTACTGACGATTTATTTAAACTGGCTTTTGATGGTAACAAACAATTTGCAGGAACTTATGCCCAATTAGGAGGAACAAATATTAACTATTTTAATTACCAACAGTTCAATGTTGGGTATATAAAATATAAAAAGCAACATGGAAAAGTGGCAAGAGAAGGAGTTAAATTATCGATTATAAAAGCACAAGAACATATTGCTATTACTGTTCCAAGAGGTAAATTATATACAGAGCAATATGGAAGAGATATAGATTTAGATGCAAATTATATTTATAACAGTAGCGATACATTAAATAAAGGATTAGGAGCTTTTAATGGGTATGGCGTATCTACTGATTTGTTTTCGGAGTTCTATTTAAAAAATAAGGATAAAATTACTGTGCAAGTAAATGATTTAGGATTTATACAGTGGAATAAGAAATCGATACAAATGGAAGCGGATACTGTTTTTAGTTACGATGGTGTTGATATTGACAATGTATTTGATTTAAATGACAGCCTTGTTGCTGACATATCACAAGATTCATTATTAAATCTTGTAACAACAGATAAAAGTAAAGGAGGCTATTCTATAGCCTTACCTACTTTAATAAATGTTTTTTACACCAAACAGTTAAACGCTAAAATAAAAATAGATATTGGAGCTCAGTACAAAATTTTAGCAAATTACATACCTTTAGTTTATACGAATATTTATTATTACTTTAATCCAACTTTTGTTGCTCAAACTCATATTTCTTATGGTGGGTATGGGCTTTTTAATACAGGGATTGTAGTCGCTAAATCATTTAAAAATAAATACCAATGTTATTTAGGTTCAAACAATGTATTAGCTTACTTTGTACCTCAATCAACCTATTCAAGTAGTACTTTTGTAGGTTTAAAAATGTATTTTTGAGTTATGAAATGCCATATACTGAAACTTTATTTATGAAAAATTAGTTTCAATGGCATTCCATCTGACAAATAAAAAACAATAAGAATAAACAGATGACATCGTTAAAAAATGTACCAAATATTAAGCATCTCGACTCTGGGAACTTCTTTTTAATTGCAGGACCTTGTGCTGTAGAAAGCGAAGAAAATGTATTTGAAATAGCATGTACAATAAAAGAAATAACAGATAGGTTACAAATACCTTATATTTTTAAAGCATCTTATCGTAAAGCCAATCGTTCAAGATTAGATTCATTTACAGGAATTGGAGATGAAAAAGCACTAGAAATAATAAAAAATGTAAAAGATAAATTAGGCTTACCAGTTTTAACAGATGTACACACAGCAGAAGAATGTGTTATGGCTGCAAAATATGTAGATGTATTACAAATCCCTGCATTTCTTTGTCGTCAAACTGACTTGTTGGTAGCTGCGGCAAATACAGGTAAAATTGTAAACATTAAAAAAGGGCAATTTTTATCTGCAGATGCCATGAAGTTTGCAGTTAATAAAGTAAAAGAATCGGGTAATTTAAACGTTTGGTTAACTGAGCGAGGAACAACTTTTGGCTATCAGGATTTAGTGGTTGATTATAGAGCAATTCCCGTAATGAGACAATATGCTCCAACGGTTTTAGATATTACGCACTCATTGCAACAACCAAATCAATCGAGTGGCGTTACAGGAGGAAAGCCTGAATTAATTGAGACTATTGCTAAAGCGGGAATAGCAGTTGGAGTTGATGGAATATTTATAGAAACTCATCCCGACCCAGAAAACGCTAAAAGTGATGGAGCAAACATGTTGAGGTTAGATTTATTAGAAGATTTATTGGTTAAACTCATTAAAATAAGGAAAGCAATTCTATGATTAGACAAGCTCTAATATTGTTGTTTTTGATTCCATTTTTAGCTCTATCTCAAACGGATACTATTGCTCATTTATATACTTATGGTTATTTATCTAATGATATAGGTGAAGATATTCAGCCAACTTCAGATGGAGGTTTTATTCTTGTAGGTTCTACAGCTAGTAGTGGTGATGGAAATACGGATATATATTTATTAAAAGTAGATTCATTATGTGGTTATCAATGGAGTTTTGCTTTGGGTGGAATTGAGAATGATTGGGGTTATTCTGTTCAACAAACTCAAGACAAAGGATATATTGTAGCATCAAGCACCAATAGTTATGGGAATAGTTATCAAGCTTGTTTAATGAAAAGAGATTCTTTAGGAGGGTATGTATGGCAAAAAACGTATGGAGGAGAGGATTGGGATTTTGTTTATGATATAGCTAAGACTTATGATAATGGATTTGTATTCTGTGGAGAAACTTATAATAATACAAATGGAAATTCAGATGTATGGGTAGTGAAAACGAATAATCAAGGAGATACTTTATGGACGAGGACAATAGGTGGTAGTTTAGCCGATAAAGGAAATTCAATAATCGAAACAGCAGATTCAAATATACTTGTAGCAGGTGTTAGAACTACAATTTCAGATTCAACTCAAGCATATGTTTTGAAATTTGATAAAGATGGTGTATTAATTTGGGATAGCCTTTATGGTGGTACTGCTTATGAAGGTGCTAATGATATTATTACAACTCAAGATGGAAATATAGTTTTTACAGGTACATCAACAAGTTTTGGGGTTGGAGATAAAGATTATTATGTTGTAAAAATTAATCAAAATGGAAATATAATATGGGAGCAAGTATTTAATGATGTTGGTGATGAAGAGGGCTTTGCTATTCATGAAATTTCTAATGGAAATTTAATGAATGTAGGATACACTAAAGCAACAGGAGCAGGCGAAAAAGATGCTAAAATATTTTTAATTACTAGTGGTGGATGGTGGGGTGGACAAAATTCTTCTTTTGGAGGATATGTGGATGATATCGCTAAAGCCGTAACAATTAATACTGATGGAGTAATTCATATGGCTGGTTATACAAATAGTTTTGGGCAAGGGTTAAATGATTTAATGATAATAAGAGTTGATACGATTGTCAAAAATCAATTATTTACTGATGAGAGTAATATGGATATAGCTCCAATAAATGTTGAAGAACTTAGTAGAGATGAAGAATTAATTTTAATTTTCCCAAATCCTACAAAGCGAAATGTTGAAGTATATATTCCAAGATTTCCTTTAAAAATGAGATTGATTGATAATCTAGGAAGAGAAGTTTATCAAACAGAGCTAACTGAACAGAATAATAAAATTTTATTACCAGCCATTTTAAATGGTGTTTTCTCAATGATTATTTCTGATTCTACTAAAATTTTAGAAACTCAAAAGTTGATAATCATAGAATAGTTTACTAGTTAATTTAAAATGATGAGAGAAAAATTTTATATTAAGTATAGCTACCTATTATTGATTTTTCCTGTCTTCATCTGTTTATTAATTGTTAAATCTGTTATTGAATCTAATTTTACTCCAGAAAGGGTTTTATACACTTACCTTATTTTATATTTTATAGGAATATTAATTACTAATAAGAAGATAAGATTTATTTATATCTCTTTAATCTATTCTATTTCTCTTGTATTAACATATATCGAACTTTGTTATTCTCTACTTTATCATGAAAGAGTTACAGCCTCAACTATTTTCATATTGCTTGAAACAAATCATGCAGAATCTTATGAGTACCTGAGCGAGTATTTAAATATTAAAGTGATAATTGGTTTTCTTATTCTTTTAATCTTTTCTTTTTACACCTTAAAAGGAGTTAAAATTCTTATTTATAATTATTCAAATAAGGAGATTTTTAATGCAATTAAGAATGACTTTAGTAAGCTAGTCAATAACCGAATAACAAATAAGATAACAGATTATTATAAAAGAATTAAGCAGCATAAAAAAAAAATATTGCTATTTAATTTTATTCTTATATCAGTTAGTTTATTCATTTACATTAAAGAATCGCATTACAAGCAACATCTTTCATTTCAATTGTTTGATGGATATAATAAATATCAAGCAGAATCAACTAAGTTTAAGAGTGCCATTCAAAAAAAATCAAAGAACCTAAATGTTTTAAGTAATAATACAAATCAAAAAGAAATTTTTGTTTTAATAATTGGTGAATCCACAACCAAAACACATTTTAAATTATACGGTTACGAAAGGCAAACAACACCAAATCTTACCAAGATAAAAGATGAGATTGTTGTTTTTAATGATGTTATTAGTCCGCATACACACACTATAGCTTCTTTGGAGAAAATGTTAACTTTAGGAGATTATGAACACGCTGATAAAAAGTATTCAGGAAATGTAATTGATATCATGTCGCAGGCAAACTTTAAAACATATTGGATTTCAAATCAAATTCCTATTGGAATATACGAAACCCAAACAACTGCTATTGCTAAAACGGCAAATGAAGTTTATTTTTTAAATTTAGGAGGAGAAAAAGAACAACTTTCTTATGATGAAAAAGTATTGCCTTATGTAAGAAAGATTCTACAAAATAATGAAAAGAAAAAATTTATTGTAGTTCATTTGCTAGGAACTCATGTGCAATATAAAAATAGATATCCTAAAAAATATAATGTATTTAGCGATAACCCAAAAACAGATTATTGGTCAGATCAAGCAAAAGAAACAATCAATCAATACGATAATGCTGTTTTATATAACGATTATGTTGTTTCAGAAATAATTAGTGAAGTGAAAAAATTAAACAAAGAAGAAGCGACAGTACTTTATCTTTCAGATCATGGAGAAGAAGTTTATGAAACGCTTGATATGGCAGGGCATAGTGAAGCAATATCGAGTAAACCAATGTATTTAATTCCTTTTGTTTATTGGAACTCTGATTTTGAAAAAGTGAAGAAATATCAAGCTTATAAAGAAAGAAAATACATGGCAGATGATTTAATATTTTCAATAACAGATTTGTTAGATGTCAATTTTGATGGTTATGAACCAAAGAGAAGTATTTTTAGTAAAGACTTTATAGATAGAAAAAGAATCATAAAGGGTGTAAAAGACTTTGATCATATTTTTAATTAATGAAAAAAAGTATTCTCATTTTTATTTTGCTTATCAGTACAAGTATTCTGGTTGTAATATACTCTCCTATAAATTTTTGGTTTAGTGAAAAAATTTGGGCTCATAGAATTGATAGTAAAGAATTATTAAATGATGTTGAAGATAAATTCTCTGGACTTGAATTGGATGTTGTTTTCATTGATTCGTTAAACCGATTTGATGTAAATCATCCACCAGCCAAATCAATAAATCTTTCTTTACATGATTACTTTTCTGCCAGTAAAAATAAAGCTAAACTTGGTTATTGGTTAGATTTTAAAAACTTAAATAAATCAAATCAAGAGCAAGCATTACAAAAATTGTTACAAATCTGTGATGACCTAAAACTCAATAAAGAGCATATAATTGTAGAAAGTGAAAAAGTAGAATTGTTACAAAAGTTTGCTGAAAAATCATTTAAAACAAGTTATTATTTACATTGGCCAGGATTATATACTTTAAATAAGGAGCAGTTAGATAACAAAATATCAGAGATTAGGTCTAACTTAGCTAGAATTAGTTTTACACCATTTTTATCTTCTGATTATAATGATTATGAGATTTTATCAATAGAATTTCCAAAGCAAAGAAAACTTTTGTGGTGTACAGACTTAAAGAACAACGCTAAACAAAAATGGAATATTTATCGAATTTTAAAAGATGATCAAGTTAAAGTTCTACTTATTAAATCAGAATCTAAAATAGAAGAACGTTAAATCTATAAAAACTAAAACTATGATATTTGTAACAACAGCAACAATACAAGGAAAAGAAATAGCAGAAACATTAGGTACAGTTAGAGGAAGTACAGTTAGAGCTAGAAATATAGGAAGAGATTTCTTTGCGGGGTTAAAAAATATAGTAGGAGGCGAAATTTCAGAATATACAGAGCTTTTAGCAGATGCTAGAGAACAAGCAATAAAAAGAATGTTAGATGATGCTCAAAAAATAGGAGCAGATGCAATTGTTAATGTACGATTTACAACTTCCCAAGTAATGCAAGGTGCAGCAGAAATGTTGGCTTACGGAACAGCCGTAAAATTTAAATAGTTTTTAAATACACTTAAAATAATCGAAAGGTTCTAGACAATCTTTACAAGAGTAAAGTGCTTTACAAGCTGTTGAACCAAATTGACTTTTTAAAATCGTATTTTCTGATTTACACCGAGGGCAAACTACAATTTTCGGTCCATTAGCAAATAACACGCCTTTGTCTGCACTGCCATCAACAGGAGGAGCAATACCATATTCTCTAAGTTTATCTTTTGCTTCTTTAGTCATCCAATCGGTTGTCCATGCAGGAGAATAAACCATTTTGATTTCAGTATTTTCAATCCCATGTTGTTTTAAAGTGGAGATGATATCATCTTCAAACATTTTCATGGCAGGGCAGCCAGTATAGGTAGGGGTAATTGTAACAATTACTTTGGTTGGTGTTACTTCAACATCACGCAAAACACCCAACTCTTCAATTGTAATTACAGGGATTTCAGGGTCAGGAATTTCTTTAAGAAATCCCCAAACCTGTTCTTTTGTATATTTTTTATTATAATCTTCTTCTACCACTGAGCTTCTGGGTATGCTCTTTGTAAAAATTGCATTTCAGCAATAAGATGTCCTAAATACTCTGAGTGCATTGCATTTAATCTGCCAGATTGCATATAGCATTCTTCCGGTTTGCTTAAAGTAGCTCGTTCAATAACTTGATTTATAATTTTCTCCCATTCTTTTTTCACTTCAGTTAAATCAACAGCTATACCTTCTTTTATTAAAATTTCATCTACTTCATTCATTTCAAATAAATCGCCAGTAAATTCCCACATATCATTTAATGATTCTTGAACCTTATTATGACTTTCTTCTGTGCCATCTCCTAAACGTACTAACCACTCTGAACTATGCCTTAAATGATAGGTAACCTCTTTAATAGACTTTGCAGCATGAGCAGCAATCATTTCGTCTTTGCTATTTTTTAAAGCTTGAAATAAGTGATAAAAAAATGCAGAATGTAAAAAATTTCTAGTAACTGTATCTCCAAAATGACCGTTTGGTCTTTCAGATAAAAGTGTATTGTAAAACTCTCTTTCCTCTCTTCTGTATGCTAAATCATCTTCGGTTCTTCCTTTTCCTTCTAGTTTTCCTGCATAAGTTAGCATTGTTCTCGATTGCCCAATTAAATCAAGTGCTACGTTGGTCATAGCAATATCTTCTTCTAAAATTGGTCCGTTACTACACCATTCCGACATTCTTTGTCCAAGAATTAAACTAGAATCACCTAATCTTAAACAATAATTTATTAAAGCTTCGTTTGTTGTCATTTAATTTAGTAAAAAGTTTATAAAGTTTGAAAGTTCATAAAGTGATAATAATATTAAAACTTTGAACATTAAACGTTGATTTTTTAAATATGCTTCGCTCCATCTGGCATTACATAATGAGTAGGATGTCTATAAATTTTATCGTCCGAAGGATCAAAAAATGAATCATTATCGTCTGGCATAGAAGATGTAATTGCATTTAAAGGTACTACCCACAGACAAGTTCCTTCCTGTCTTCGAGTGTACATGTCTCTAGCATTTTGTAAAGCCATTTCTTTATCTGTAGCATGTACACTTCCTGCATGTTTGTGTGGAAGCCCTGGTTTACTTTGTATAAAAACTTCCCAAACTCCTCCTTGATTATCTGTATTACTCATAATATTTTATATTAAATTCTTTTTAATGTTTGAATTAATTACTCCCTCCCTTTGGGAGGGCTGGGGTAGGCTTAGGCTACTAATTGCTTTTCTTTTTGCTTCTTAGCGTAAGCAATAGCAGCTTCTCTTACCCATGCACCTTCATTATGTGCTTTTTTATGATGATTCAGTCGTTGTTTATTACAAGGACCATGTCCTTTAACTACTCTCCAAAACTCATCCCAATCCATCTCTCCAAAATCATAATGACCTTTTTCTTCGTTCCATTTTAAATCGGGATCAGGAATGGTCAATCCAATAACTTCAGCTTGTCCAACAGTCTTATCAATAAATTTTTGACGGAGCTCATCATTTGTTTCTCGTTTAATTTTCCACTTCACAGCGTTTCCTGTATTCGGAGAATCAGAATCATGAGGGCCAAACATCATAATAGAAGGCCACCAAAAACGATTTAATGCATCTTGAGCCATAGCCTTTTGTTCAGGAGTTCCTTTTGACATTGCTGCCATAATTTCATAACCTTGTCTTTGATGAAAACTTTCTTCCTTACAAATTCTAACCATTGCTCTTGAATAAGGACCATAAGAAGTACGCTGTAAAGAAACTTGGTTCACAATAGCAGCACCATCAACTAACCACCCAACAGCTCCCATATCTGCCCAAGTTAAAGTAGGGTAGTTAAAAATGCTAGAGTATTTTGCTTTTCCACTTTGTAAGTCTGCGATAAATTCATCTCTGCTTTTACCTAATGTCTCAGCAGCAGAATATAGATATTGTCCATGCCCTGCTTCATCTTGTATTTTAGCTAGTAAAACTACTTTAGCTCTTAAACTTGGAGCCCTACTTATCCAATTTCCCTCAGGCTGCATCCCTATTACTTCCGAGTGTGCGTGCTGTGAAATTTGACGTTGAAGATGTTTTCTATAATCTTCTGGCATCCAATCTTTAGGCTCAATCTTTATTTCAGCATCAATCTTTGCCTGAAATTCTTCAAGTTTTTTTATGTCTTCCATTTAGAATATTTTTCTTTATAACCACAAGTTTACTCAATTATCAGCATATTTAGATATGAAATTTATCAGTTGTTAATAATAAATAAGATACATGTCTTTATTGTTAGATATAAAAAAGCCTCATTATTTTAATTAATAATTTTACTTTTGCATTCTTAAAATGATAAGTATGAGTTTATTTAAAACAGTAAAAGTTGTTGATATTAATAAAGAAACAAGTGATGCTGTATCGGTAGCATTTGGGATAGATGTGAAAAACAATCCTGACTTTAATTATAAATCAGGACAGTATATTACTATAAAAAAAGTGATTAATGGGGAAGATGTAAGAAGATCATATTCATTAAGTAGTTCGCCTAATGAAAGTGAATTTAGAATTGCTGTTAAAAAAATAGAAGGTGGGAAAATGTCAACTTTTTTAAATGATGTTTTAAAAGAAGGGGATGAAATTGAAATAATGACTCCAATGGGAAATTTTTCATTAACCTCTGAAAACGAAAAACATTATGTAGGATTTGCTGCCGGTAGTGGAATAACACCTATTATTTCAATGATAAAAGAAATACTGTCAACTTCTAATTCAAAATTCACATTGTTTTATGGAAATAAAACGGATGCTTCAACCATCTTTAAAAAAGAGTTAGATCAATTAGCTATTGAAAATTCAGATAGATTTAAATTATACTACATATATAGTAAGCAAGTAAGTCCAAACAAATTGTTTGAAGGAAGAATAACCAAAGAAAAATTTGAAGCATTTTTAAGAGAAGATGTTGCCTTGCTAAAAGCAGATGGCTTCTACTTGTGTGGTCCAGAACAAATGATTAATGAGGTTTCTGAACGCTTAAATTATTTAGGCGTAGATAAAAATAAAGTACATTTTGAATTGTTTACTACTCCAACAAAAGAAGTAGGAGACACAACAATAGCCGAAAACAATTTTAGTGGAACAAGTAAAGTGACCACAATTATGGACGGCGAAGAAATAGAGTTTGATTTAGCCGCTGATGGCGATTCTATTCTTGATGCTTCAATAGAAAATGGTATTGATGCTCCATTTTCATGTAAAGGTGCCGTTTGTTGTACATGTAAAGCACAAGTTATAGAAGGAAAAGCGACAATGGAAATGAACTATTCCCTATCTGATGCTGAGGTTGAAGAAGGTTTTATCTTAACCTGCCAAGCTCATCCAGCTTCTGAAAAGCTAGTTGTAGATTATGATGTAATATAAGTAATTCTCCCCCCCCCTTGAAGGGAGATAAAGAGAGGTGTTGTTGTTGGGAGGTATCTTTATCAACAAATCAATATTGAAAAGGTCTAATTTAAATTAGACCTTTTTTTATATCAAAGCCTATCTTTGGTAACGATGCAAAAGTTAACATATATATTAATTATACTTTTAATTGGAACAGCCTGCGGTAAAAAGAAGGCAGTTGTCTCTACCAAAACCAACAATACAATTATTGAGAAATATGCCGAAAAGCTACAAGTTCCTAAGTCACAAATTAAAAATGTAGCACTTTATCAATTTATCGACGATTGGTACGGAACTAAATATCAATATGGCGGTTTAACTAAATCAGGAGTCGATTGTTCAGGTTTCTCTAATATATTGTATAAAGAAGTATATCAGAAAGAATTACCTAGAAGTACAAAAGATTTATATAAACAACTCAAAAAAGTAAACAAAACCAAGTTAGAAGAAGGAAACTTAGTATTCTTTAATATAGAAGGCAAGAAAAAT
>CAXBPN010000026.1:0-16266 GCA_963977515.1 uncultured Flavobacteriales bacterium | reverse complement strand
GGTAATGATTATGCTCCAATTTTAGTTAAAACAAGAGAAGGTCGCCCAATTTTTATTAGCGGAAACACATCATCTACTTTAACTAAAGGTGCTGTAAATGCAAGAATCAATTCTTCAGTATTATCATTGTATGATAACAATAGATTGAAAGCTCCTTTAGCAAATGGTAAAGAGGCTGATTGGTCGAGCGTAGATAAAGCAATTAAAAATGGATTATCAGGAGCTAAAAACGTAAGAATTTTATCGAGTACAATTATAAGTGATACCACTAAGCAAATAATAAACGATTTTGCAGGAGTAGAAGCAGTAGAGGGGGAAGAGCAAAAAGAAGTATTAGTACAATACAATCCTATTTCTTACTCAGGAATTTTAAATGCAAATAAAGAGTCATTTGGTAAAATGGCTATTCCTACTTATAACTTTGCAAAAGCTAAAACAATAGTTTCAGTTGGTGCAGACTTTATGAGTAACTGGTTAGATTCATTAATGTATGTTAATGATTATGCTCAAACACGTAAGCCAGAAAATGCTTGGATGTCTAAGCATTATCAAATTGAGGCTAACATGTCATTAACAGGAACTAATGCAGATGTTAGAATCCCTGTTAAACCATCAGAATATGGAGCTGTTTTAGCTCAAATTTATAGCAAATTAGGAGGAAGTGTTAGTGCTTCAGAAGCTAAATATGATGCGTTTGTAAATGCAATTGTAAAAGAATTAAAAGCTACAAAAGGTGAATCAATAGTCGTTTGTGGTTCAAACGATAAAAATGTTCAGGTGTTGGTTAATGCTATAAATTCTTTATTAGGGAATTATGGTAAAACGATTGATTTAAATCGTCATTCTAATACTAAGCAAGGAAATGATTTAGCATTAAATGCTTTAATGGCAGAAATGAATGCAGGTGAAGTTGATGCTTTGTTTATTTATGGAGTTGATCCTGTATTTACTTTAGGAGATGATTTTAAAGCTGCTTTAGCTAAAGTTAAATTAACAGTGTCATTTGCAACAAAATTGGATGATACAGCTTCTGCTTGTAAATTTGTTTGTCCTGATAATCATGGATTAGAATCATGGAATGATGCAAATCCTGTTAATGGATATTATTCTTTAGGACAACCTACAATTTCAAAATTGTTTGACACACGTCAAGCTCAAGAAAGTTTCTTAACATGGAAAGGAGATACAACTTCTTATTATGATTATTTAAGAGCTTATTGGGAAAAAAATATTTTCACACAACAATCTTCTCAATTATTCTTCACTGATTTTTGGAATAAAGTATTACATGATGGAGTTGTAGAATTTCCAGTTGAAGCTACTGAGGTTACTTCATTTAATGGAGATGTTGCTGCTGCTTATAAAGCAATTAAGACAATTAAAGGTGGAGATTTAGAAATTGAATTGACTCAAAATACAGGTATTGGAGATGGTGTTGGAGCTGATAATCCTTGGTTACAAGAAATGCCTGATCCATTAACAAAAGTTACTTGGGATAATTATGTAACTATGAATCCTGCAGAAATGCAAGAGAAAGGATACAATATTAAATTAGGTCAAGAAGAGTTGATTAATGTTGTAAATGTTACTGTTAATGGTAAAACAATTGAAAACCTTCCAGTGGTAGCTCAACCTGGTCAAGCTAAAGGAACAATAGGGGTTGCTGTTGGATATGGTAAAGTTGTAGGTAATATGTCTGAACCAACGGGTAAAAATGCTTATCCATTAGTTGCTTTAACAGAAAACGGATTAAATTATTATGGAGTAGCAACTACTACAGATGTAGATATGGATTATCACTTGGCAGCTACACAAACACAACAAACAATTATGGGTAGAGACTCTATAATTAGAGAAACTACTTTTGATACTTATAAAAAAGGAAATAAAGCTGATTTCAATCCTGCACATACTTTACTAGTGCATGAAGATGGAGAAGCTATTCAGAAAAACATTAAGGAAATTGATTTGTGGGGTGCTCAACCAGTCGAAAATATTGGTCATAGGTGGGGAATGTCAATCGATTTGAACACATGTATAGGATGTAGTGCTTGTGTTACTTCTTGTATTGCTGAAAATAATATTGCAGTTATTGGTAAGGATGAAGTAAGAAGAGGAAGAATAATGCACTGGATGAGAATAGATAGGTATTATTCTAGTGAACATCAAGAAGTAGGTAAAATTGGAGATACTCACGAAAAAACTAAAGTTGCTGAAGATTTAGGTGGTATTGGAGCTTATTCTGCAATGGAATTTGCTGCTGATAACCCAAGTGTTGTTTATCAACCAATGATGTGTCAGCATTGTAATCATGCAGGGTGTGAAACAGTTTGTCCTGTTGCAGCAACAACCCACAGTAATGAAGGTTTAAATATGATGGCTTATAACCGTTGTATTGGAACGAGATATTGTGCAAATAACTGTGCATATAAAGTAAGAAGATTTAACTGGTATAATTATAAGGCATACAATAAGTTTACTGATTTCAATCCTGCTCAAGATGATTTAGGACGTATGGTATTAAACCCAGATGTTGTTGTTCGTTCAAGAGGGGTAATGGAAAAATGTAGTATGTGTGTTCAACAAATTCAAGCAGGTAAATTAGAAGCTAAAAAAGCTGGAGCAAAAGTTGTTGATGGAGCAATTCAAACAGCTTGTTCTACAGCTTGTCCAACAAATGCCATCACATTTGGAGATTTAAATGATACTTCGAGTAAGGTTGCTGAAGGAATGAACCATGATAGATCGTATAGAGTAATTGAAGAAGTTGGTCAACAACCAAACATTTACTATCAAACTAAAGTAAGAAACTTACAAAATAACGAAGCTTAATAGTTGTTTTAATAAAATTTAAAAGAATGCATAAAGAAGCCGCAATAAGAGAGCCATTAATTTTAGGGAATGACATTACTTATTCTAAGATAACTAATGACGTTCTACATACTATTGAACATTCTCCAACAAAAATGTGGAAAATATTGATGACCATAGCAGTAATAATTGCTTTATGGGGAGTTGGATCAATATTATATTTATTAGGAGTAGGAATTGGTACTTGGGGTCTAAACAACACTGTTGGTTGGGCTTGGGATATTACTAACTTTGTTTGGTGGGTTGGAATTGGTCACGCAGGTACGCTAATTTCTGCCGTGTTATTGTTATTTCGTCAAAAATGGAGGATGGCAATTAACCGACCAGCAGAAGCAATGACAATTTTTGCCGTATTTATGGCAGGAACATTCCCAATGATACATATGGGAAGGATTTGGATGGCTTATTGGGTGTTACCATTACCAAATCAATTTGGTTCATTATGGGTAAACTTTAACTCTCCTTTATTATGGGATGTATTTGCAATTAGTACTTATATGTCAGTTTCTTTAGTTTTCTGGTACATAGGTTTAATTCCAGATTTTGCATCAATTAGAGATAGAGCTAAAAAACCAGTGCCAAAACTAATGTATGCATTATTAAGTTTTGGATGGACTGGTAATGCAAAAGCATGGCAAAGATTTGAAGAAGTTTCTTTAGTATTAGCTGGTTTAGCAACACCTTTAGTATTCTCAGTTCACTCTATTGTATCAATGGATTTTGCTACATCAGTTATACCAGGTTGGCATACAACGATATTTCCACCTTACTTTGTCGCAGGAGCTGTATTTTCAGGTTTTGCCATGGTGCAAACCTTAATGCTAATTGTAAGGAAAGCGATGAGATTAGAAGCTTATGTTACGATTAAACACATTGAATACATGAACATTGTAATTATTGTTACGGGTTCTATTGTTGGAGTGGCCTATTTAACGGAGTTATTTATGTCTTATTATTCTGGAGTTGAGTACGAATCTTATGCATTCATTAATCGTTTCTCTGGACCTTATGCTTGGGCTTATTGGTCAATGATGACATGTAATGTTGTTTCACCACACTTATTTTGGTTTAAAAAACTAAGAACTAGCTTAGGTTTCACATTCTTTATGTCAATTATTGTAAATATTGGAATGTGGTTCGAAAGATTTGTAATTATTGTAACATCAGTACACAGAGATTATTTACCATCAAGTTGGTCTATGTTCTATCCTACATGGGTTGATATAGGTGTATATATTGGTACAATTGGTATATTCTCAGTATTCTATTTATTGTTTTTAAAATATTTCCCTGTGTTAGCATTTAACGAAGTGAAGAGTATTTTAAAATCTTCAGGTGAAAAATATAAGAATATGTCGGATGAAGAATTTCATGAATTACATCCAGTAAAGAAATAAGAGTTAATAGATATAATTATAGAATATTTAAACTATGTCAAGCAAAAAAATATATGCAATTTATGATGATGACTATGTGCTTTTAGAAAGTGCTAAACATCTTGTTGCTAAAGGAATTTATATTAGAGATGTATTTTCTCCTTTTCCAATTCACGGATTAGATCCAGTGATTGGGTTAAAAAGAACTAGAATAGCAATTACTGCATTTATCTATGGGATGATTGGTGTATCTTTAGCGTGTTTAGGAATGTGGTTTTTTATGATACAAGATTGGCCTTTAAACATTGGAGGTAAGCCTAATTTCTCATTGTGGGAAAATATGCCATCTTTTATTCCTGTAACATTTGAGTTTGGAGTTCTTTGTGCTGCACACGGTATGGCAATTACTTATTTATTAAGAAATTGGACTTTACCTGGGTTTAAAGCAAGAAATCCTTATAAAAGAACAACTGACGACTGGTTTGTAATGGAAATACACACTCATGATAATGAGGCAAGTGAGGAAGAAATTAAAGCATTAATCAACGAGACTTGTGTTTTAGAAGTTGATGTAAAAAATTCATAATTATAGAAGTATGAAAAAGAAGTATCAAAATATAATTGCCAAACTTACACTAGCTTTAGTTGTAGTTTCAGTTTTTTCATGTAAAGAAAAAAATGGTTTAGCACCAGAATATATGCCTGACATGTATCGTTCGCCAGCTATTGAACCATATGTTGATTATGGTGATTTAATGGATAGAACAAATGAAGAATTAACCAATAAAATGTCTGTTCGTCAGCCAGTGCAAGGAACTATACCTAGAGGTTTTACTCCTTATGGATATGAAAATACGGCTGAAGGATATATCTTGGCAGGTGAAAACCTAAAAAATCCAATCCAATTTAATGAAACTGTTGGGAAAGAAGGGAAAGAGTTATACGGAATGTTTTGTGTTCATTGTCACGGTAAAACAGGACAAGGAGATGGAATCTTAGTAGAAAGAGAAAAGTTCCCTCCGCTACCAGTTAAATTTAAAGAAGGATTAGATATTTCTGAAGGGAAAATGTTCCATTCTATTACATACGGTAAAGGATTGATGGGGTCACATTCATCTCAATTAAATAAGGAAGAAAGATGGAAATTAGTTCATTACATTAGAACTAATTTTATGAAAGAAAACGCAATTAAAGTAACTGAGGAAGTTGTTCTTCAGGAAGAAACTGAAACTAGTGGAACTGAAGAAGTTGTTCTTCAAGAGGAAGCAGTTCACGAATAATTTGATTAAATAAAACATTAACAAAATGGAATACAAAATTTCAAGTAAAGCTAATATCACTACAATACTATTAATAGTAATAGGATTAGCTGCTTTTCTAATTGGTTTATTTACAAGCCACGGTCACACAAGTCAGAGATTATGGGCTAACCTATTGGTTAATGGTTATTTTTTCTTTACCATTTCTTTAGCGTCATTATTCTTTTTGGCACTACAGTTTATATCAGAAATGGCTTGGGGTGTCACAACTCAACGTATCTTTCAAGCTACAATGAGTTTTATGCCTTTTTCTGCTGTAGCATTGCTTTTAGTTTTTATTGGAGGGAGTTTACATTGGAATCATATTTATCACTGGATGGTAGAAGGAATTACAGACCCAACAAGTCACCATTATGATGAAATCATAGCAAATAAGTCTGCTTATTTAAATCAACCATTCTTTTGGGTTAGAACTATTGCTTATTTTGCTGTTTGGATGTTTTTTGCAAATTGGTTTAGAAAAAAATCATTAGCAGAAGATCAATTATCTTTAGCTAAAGGTGAAACATCTCCAATCTACAAAAAAAGTATATTTATGGGAGTTTTGTTTGTTGCATTTTTTGCTTATACATCATCATCTTCAGCATGGGACTGGTTAATGTCTATTGATGTTCACTGGTTTAGTACTATGTATGGATGGTATTCATTTTCTGGGATGTGGATTTCTTCTATGATTGTGGTTCTTTTATTAGTATTATATTTAAAATCACAAGGGTATTTAAAAGAGGTTAACGATAGTCATATTCATGATTTAGGTAAATGGATGTTTGCTATAAGTATGTTATGGTCTTATTTATGGTTTTCACAATTTATGTTAATTTGGTATTCTGATATACCAGAAGAAGTAACCTATTATATTGAAAGATTTAATGACTATAAATTGTTATATATGGGAACATTTTTTGTTAATTTTATTTTACCATTTTTCGTTTTAATGTCTAGAGATGCTAAGAAAAATGTAATATTCTTAGTCCCTGTTGCTTTGATTTTATTTTTCACTCACTGGTTAGATGTATTAACTATGGTTTTACCAGGAACAATGCATAATCATGGAGGTTTAGGAGCAATTGAAATAGGAATGTTCTTAATGTTTTTAGGAGCTTTCTTAATGGTAACTTTAAGATCAATAGCTAAAGCCCCATTAATGACTAAAAATCATCCTATGTATGATGAAAGTGTTCATTTACATACGTAAACAAAAATAAAGTACTAATTAAAGCCCATCTTTATTGGGCTTTTTTTATGATATAAAATGAGTACATGTATTGGTAATTGTGTGGGTTGTGCAAAAATTAATCATTCATTATTTGATGATTTGAATGATAATGAATTGAAAACAATAAATCAGTTTCGAATAAAATATGACTTTAAAAAAGGTGAATACCTTTATAAAGAAGGCGAACCAATAAAAGGATTAATATGCTTAAATCAGGGTAAGGTTAAAGTTGTAAAAAAAGGTAATATAGAAGAAGAGTTTATAGTCAAATTTCATAAACCTGTCGATTTTGTTGGTTTTGATGATTTAATGTATGATGGTATTTGTTCTTCCTCTACCGTTGCTCTTGAAGATGTTTCTATTTGCATTATAAAAAAAGAGCAATTTTTTAATGTAATAAGCCAAAACTCTGAATTAGCTTTAAAAATAATATCAAATCAATCAAAAAAAACAATAGAGTACCAAGATAAATTTTTAAATGTTGCTCAACAAAATATAGAAGCTAGGTTAGCTTTCTCTTTAAATCAACTTGTAGAGTTTTTTGGGTTTGAAAAAGACAATAAAACAATTGCTGTTAGTTTAAAACGAAAAGAAATTGCTGCAATTTCAAACATGAATACTGCTAATGTAATTAGATGTTTGTCTAATTTAAAAGATAAAAAAATAATTGATACTTATAGTAGGAAAATTATAATTTTGAATTACGATTTATTAAAACAATTATTTAACTAAATTAGTATCAGTATAAATAACCTATTTTTGATAAAATATTTGCATACAAATTTGCAAGAAAACATAGGAATTTATATTTTCGGCAAATCTATTATGTTGTGTAACATAAAAATTAAATTAACAATAAAGAAAGTCTAAAATTATGATGGCTATAATTATAACAGTAGTAGTATTATTGGTAATAGTTACTGGGGTTCAGATATTGAAAATAGCAGAGTTAAAAGCTATAAGTCAAGGTGAAAAAATTTACGAAGTGTCTGAGAAAGAAAGTAAATCACAAGCTTACTTGATGCTGGTGTTCTTAGTATTTTACTTTGGATTTTTTGCATGGCAAGTAGTTGCTTATGGTGATAGAATGTTGCCTGTTTCTGCATCAGCTCATGGAGTAGGTATTGATAGTTTAATGACCGTTACGATGGCTTTTATTATACCTGTTTTTATTATTACTCATATTCTATTGTTTTGGTTTGCATATAAATATACTTATAGTTCAAAAAGAAAAGCTACTTTTTTCTCTCATAGCAATAAATTAGAGATGATATGGACAATTATACCATCTTTAGCCCTAACTGTTTTAATTCTTTATGGATTAAGTAATTGGAATAGTATTATGACTCCTGTTGCTGAAGATGAAGAGCATGTTTTAATTGAGTTAGTTGGACAACAATTTTCTTGGGGAGCTAGATATGCAGGTGAAGATGGAAAATTAGGCAGAGCAAATGTTAACTATATTGAAGGAACAAATTTCATTGGAGTGGATGCAAGTGATGCAAATGCAAATGATGATGTAATTGTAAAAGGAGAGTTTCATTTACCAGTAAATGTTCCTGTACAATTTGTTTTTAGATCAAGTGATGTTATGCATAGTGCTTATATGCCTCACTTTAGAGCTCAAATGAACTGTGTTCCTGGATTAAAAACACAATTTAATTTTGTTCCTACAATTACAACAAAAGAAATGAAAGAAATTACTGGAAATGAAGATTTTGAATATATTTTACTTTGTAATAAAATTTGTGGTGCAGCTCACTACAATATGCAAATGAATATTATTGTTGAAAGTAAAGAAGATTACGAAAAATGGTTGGCAGACCAAAAAACTTTTGCTGCTAATTAATTCATATAACACTTATTTAATAGAGATAAAATAATGAGTACACATCACCATCATCAAGAAGATTTTTTATTTAAATATATCTTTAGTACTGATCATAAAATGATTGCTAAACAGTTTCTGATAACTGGATTTATCATGGGCTTTATCGGTATGATTATGTCAACCCTATTTAGATTACAATTAGGTTGGCCAGGAGAAAGTTTTTGGTTAGTAGATGCTTTAATGGGATCATGGGCCGAAAATGGAGTTATGGCACCAGATAAGTACTTGGCATTAGTTACAATGCACGGTACAATTATGGTATTCTTCCTTTTAACTGCCGGGTTGAGTGGTACATTTAGTAATTTACTTATTCCACTTCAAATTGGAGCAAGAGATATGGCTTCAGGTTTCTTAAACATGTTGTCTTACTGGTTTTTCTTTTTGTCATCAGTTTTAATGCTTATCTCATTATTAGTTGAAGGTGGAGCAGCATCAGCTGGATGGACTATTTATCCTCCTTTGAGTGCATTACCTCAAGCAATACCTGGCTCAGGTTTAGGAATGACATTATGGTTGGTTGCTATGTCTGTATTTATTGTTTCTTCATTATTAGGAAGTTTAAATTACATTGTAACGATATTTAACCTAAGAACTAAAGGCATGAGTATGACTCGTTTACCTTTAACTATTTGGGCATTTTTATTAACAGCAATTATTGGTGTTTTATCATTCCCAATTTTATTAGCAGCTGCTTTATTATTAGTGTTTGATAGAAGTTTTGGAACAAGTTTCTATTTATCAGATATTTATATTGGTGGTCAGGTTTTAGAGCATACAGGTGGTAGCCCAATTTTATTTGAACACTTATTCTGGTTCTTAGGTCACCCAGAGGTATATATTGTATTATTACCTGCATTAGGAATAACATCAGAAATTATATCTACAATGTCAAGAAAACCAATTTTTGGTTATAGAGCAATGATAGGTTCTATGATGGCAATAGCATTCTTATCATTTATCGTATGGGGTCACCACATGTTTGTAACAGGGATGAATCCTTTCTTAGGAGCTGTATTTACATTTACAACTTTATTAATTGCTATCCCTTCAGCTGTTAAGGTGTTTAACTACATTACTACTTTATGGAAAGGAAATATTATTTATTCTCCAGCCTCTTTATTTAGTATTGGATTGGTATCTACATTTATTTCTGGAGGTGTTACTGGGTTAGTACTTGGTGATTCAGCATTAGATATTAATGTTCATGATACTTATTTCGTTATTGGACACTTTCATATCGTAATGGGATTATCTGCCATATTTGGAATGTTTGCTGGTGTGTATCATTGGTTCCCAAAATTATTTGGTAGAATGATGAACAATAAATTAGGAAGCCTACACTTTTGGGTAACAATAGTAAGTGCTTATGGCGTATTTTTCCCAATGCACTTTTTAGGATTAGCTGGTGTACCTAGAAGATACTACACCAACTCGGAATTTCCATTATTTGATAATCTAGTAGATATTAATGAGTTGATCTCTATGTTTGCAATAGTTGCAGCTTTAGGTCAGTTATTGTTCTTATTTAACTTTGTATATAGTGCTTTAAGAGGACCAAGAGCCCCTCAAAACCCATGGAGAGCTAATTCGTTAGAATGGACAGCTCCTGTTGAACATATTCATGGAAACTGGTATGGAGATATTCCTGAGGTTCACAGATGGGCTTATGATTACAGTAAAGTTGATGAAAATGGAGAATATGTTGGTGGAGATGATTTTATCCCTCAAACTACTCCATTAGGAGATAATGAAAAAGATGGTGGACACTAAGAAATAAAATGTCAAGTATAACGATAGAAAATATTAATTCAAAAGCTGATTTAAAGCGTAAAACTGCAAAACCTTTGTTATGGATAGGTATTGTAAGTATCATTATGTTTTTTAGTGGATGGACTAGTGCTGTTATCGTTAGTAAAGGAGGAGCACCAGATTGGTTAAATATTAATTTACCATCAGCTTTCACATACAGTACATTTATTATAGTTTTAAGTAGTTTGTTTTTTCATTTTGGGCTAATAGCAATAAAAAAAGACCAAAAAAGTCTTTTAAAAGTGTTGGTTCTATTAACATTATTTGCTGGTATCGGTTTTGTAATCAGTCAGTTTTTAGGATGGAAAAGTTTATACAATGAAGGGATTGTTGCTACAGGAAGTGAAAGCACAAATGCAAGTTCTTATTTATATTTAATTACAGCATTTCATGTGTTACACCTATTGGCAGGAATTATTAGTTTAATTGTAGTAAGTGTAAAATCATTTTTAGGAAAATATAGCTCAACAAACTATTTAGGAGTTGAGTTAAGTTTAATCTATTGGCACTTTTTGGGTGCATTATGGATTTACTTATTTTTCTTTTTAAAATATATAGCTTAAGTTTAATTATTAATAAAAAATAATATGTCAAATACAGTATCGATAGACAGTAAAACAGCATGGGCAGGAGATAATAAATCTCCATTTGGTGCAAGTTATGGAAAGCTTATGATGTGGTTTTTCCTAATGTCTGATGCATTGTCATTTACTGGGTTTTTATCAGCTTACGGTTTTTACCGTCACTATTACGGTTCATTATGGCCAACTGCAGAAAATGTGTTTACTCATTTTCCTTTTATGCATGGTGACCACCCATTGCTTTATGTAGCATTAATGACTTTTATTCTTATTATGAGTTCGGTTACAATGGTGTTAGCTGTTGAAGCTGGGCATCGTATGGATAAGAAAGGAGTTACATTATGGATGTTGCTAACTTTAGTAGGTGGTGCTATATTCTTAGGTTCTCAAGCTTGGGAATGGGGTCATTTTATTCATGGTACTGAATTAGGAGCTATAGAATTAGGTAGAGGGTCATTTTTATTACCTGATGGATCTGTTGAGTTAACGAAAGGAGTAATTGCTAGATGGGCTGATGAGTCTAAAGAGGTATTATTATTACCTTGGAGAGAAATTGCAGGAGATGTTACTTCTCCATATTTACAATTGACAGGGCAAGCATTAACTGAAGCTGTTGAAAATGGAAAAGCAATTCATGGTGCAAATTTAACTCACAATGAATATGGTCATCCCCTATTTGGTGATTTCTTTTTCTTTATTACAGGTTTTCACGGAACTCACGTTTTGAGTGGTGTGGTCTTAAATTTTATAATTTTCGTTAATGTAATAATGGGAACTTATGAAAAAAGAGGCCATTACGAAATGGTTGAAAAAGTTGGATTATATTGGCACTTTGTAGATTTAGTTTGGGTGTTTGTATTTACATTCTTCTATTTAGTTTAATTTATAAAAAAGAAACATTATGTCACATTCAGAAGATAAACCTTACGAGTACGCTGTACATCATTCAGAAGAAGAAGGTAAAAAAACTAGAAAAAGAATTTGGTTAATATTTTGGGTATTACTTGCTATTACTACTGCAGAAGTAATGTTAGGTATATTTTGGAAGGAAATAGGTATTGGTTGGGCTTTTGTTAAAATGACCTTTATAATTTTAACAATTATTAAAGCTTTTTATATCGTTTCAGAATATATGCACCTTAAACATGAAAATACTTGGTTGAAAAATACACTTATTATTCCTTACGTATTATTTGCGTTGTATTTATTATATCACATTTTTACCGAAGGAGTTTATTCAGAAATGATGGAAAACTGGTTGTATTAAAATAATTCAATAAATAACTTATATTAAAGAGATCACAAGTAAATTTGTGGTCTCTTTTAATTTTATAACAATGACATTTTTCAAAAAATTTAAAAAAGTATTTTATCTCTTTGCAATATTATTGTTACCCTCTATTATGTATTTAATGTTGTATAGTGGGGAGCATAAATTTCACCGATTACCTTTCGTTGGCCCTAGAGAAGCAGTTTTAAATGAAGAAGGAAAATATGATACAACTTATCATCAAATCCCATATTTTGAGTTTATAAATCAAGATGGTAAAAAGGTAACAAGAGACGATATGTTAGGTCATGTATATCTTGCAGATTTCTTTTTTGTGACTTGTCCAACAATTTGCCCTAAGATGACAACGAATATGAGTTATATTCAAGAAAACTTTAAGGATAGAAAAGAACTTAGGTTTTTGTCAATTACAGTAAACCCAGAACATGATTCTGTACTAGTTTTAGCAGAATATGCTAAAAAAGTTCATGCAAATACAGAAAATTGGGATTTTGTAACAGGGAATAAAGATGAAATTTATGATGTTGCTTTTAATGGTTTTTTTGTGAGTACAATGCGTGATTCAATCGCGCCAGGAGGATTCTTACATTCGAGTATGTTAATTTTAGTTGATAAACAAGGACATATTAGAGGCTATTTTGATGGAACAGTTCATAAAGAGATTAAGGAAAAACTAACGGATGCTATAGACATTTTATATAAAGAAGAGTTTGTTCCTTTAAAAGGGAGTACTAAAAACAAAATTGAGCAAAAACGATAATAGTTAAATTCTTAACTTTGAATTATGCGAATTGCAAAACATATAGTACTGGTAATTTTATTTTTTGGAATTACGATTGCAACATTTGCTCAGTGTGCAATGTGTAAAGCTGTTGCCGAATCTGATTTAGCAGGAGGAGGAACTGCTGCTAAAGGAATAAATGAAGGAATTTTATACTTAATGTTTATTCCCTATATATTGATTGGAGGTGCAGGTTATTTTATTTATAAACACTACAAGAAAAATAAGTCAGCAGTTTAAGAATTTATATAATGATAATAATCAGAACGTATTTTCTTTTACTCTTCTTTCTTTTCCCATTTTCATTTTATTGCCAAACTAATCAGCAGGTAGGTATTTTTGAAGAAGATTTTAGAACGTCATTTAAAACAAAACCAAAACTGGATATTAAATTAGATACTCGGTTTTCATTTATTGCAGCAAGCGATATAAGAACAACTGGCGTGAAACTTGGACTAAGTTTTAATAGCAAATTTAAGACGGGACTAGGCTACAACCGACTAATATCCCCTTCTAAATCATCAATAATAAAAGATGATGTAAAATATAAAGCTGATTTGTATTATGAATATATTTCTCCATATTTAGAATACATTTATCATAACAGTAAGAAATGGGAGTTTAATATTTCTATACAATTTGGGGTAGGAAGAGGATATTACCAATATTTTAATACATTAACTGAAGCTAAAGAAAAAATAAATCAGTCTTTTATTCTTTCTTATGAACCATCAATGCTTATCGATTATAAAATAGTTAAATGGGTTGGACTCGGTTCAGGAATTGGTTATCGTTTAATATTATATAAAAACAAAAACATATCTGAACATTTAACTTCACCAGTATTTATTTTTAAAGTTAAAATATATTTAGGTGAAATTGTAAGAACGTTTACAGGAAAAGAAATTCAAGCAGAATAATAAATTACCTTAGCACACGAACTTCCTCAACTGAATATTTATTAAATTTGGGTTATGAATGAAAATCTTGATGCAAACGATTATAATTATACTCCCAATGAAAAGGAGTATGAAAAAGCATTAAGACCATTATCTTTTGTAGATTTTACGGGTCAAAAACCCGTGATTGATAACCTGAAAGTTTTTGTTGAAGCAGCTAAGCAAAGAGATGAAGCATTAGATCATGTGTTATTACATGGACCTCCAGGACTAGGAAAAACTACTTTAGCTAATATTATTGCCAACGAGTTAAACGTTGGATTTAAAATTACTTCAGGGCCAGTTTTAGAAAAACCAGGCGATTTAGCAGGATTATTAACCAATCTTGAAGAAGGCGATGTGTTGTTTATTGATGAAATACATCGTTTATCGGCTGTAGTAGAAGAATATTTATATTCGGCAATGGAAGATTATAGAATTGATATTATGATTGATTCTGGACCAAATGCAAGAAGTGTTCAAATAGACTTAAATCCTTTTACTTTAGTTGGAGCAACAACAAGAACAGGCTTGTTGACATCTCCCTTGAGAGCTCGTTTTGGAATTACTTCTCGATTAGAATATTACGACACCAATTTATTAGCTAAGATTATTCAACGTTCTTCCGATATTTTAAAAGTAGTTATTGATGAAGATGCCGCTTATGAAATTGCAGGAAGAAGTCGAGGAACACCACGTATTTCAAATTCTTTATTAAGAAGAATAAGAGATTTTGCACAAGTAAAAGGAGATGGAACAGTTACAAAAGAAATTTCACTATATGGATTGAATGCTTTAAATGTTGATAAGCACGGGTTGGATGATATGGATAACCGTATATTAACAACCATTATCGATAAATTTAAAGGAGGCCCAGTTGGGTTGACTACAATAGCTACAGCAGTAAGTGAGCAAGCAGGAACCATTGAAGAAGTGTACGAACCTTTTTTAATTAAAGAAGGGTTTATTATGCGAACTCCAAGAGGAAGAGAAGTAACCGAAAAAGCTTACAAACATTTAGGAAGAATCAAAAATCCAAGTCAAGGGAATTTGTTTTGACAATATTGTCATGACGAGCACGTTTTGTGGAAGCAAAAGCCTCTATGCATCTGTTAATTGGTTCATTCTGGTTCAGTCACTCGGCTCCAACCGAGAGATTTATATTTAAGCTATCTTTGATAGTAATAAATTAAGTTTGCTACAAGCAAAATAAATACTTGTCACTCGGTAAAACCGAGCGACTGAAAAGTATCTTTTATGAATAAAAAGACACAATATCAATTATTAGTTCAAAAAAGAAAATCTTGTTTTGATTGTAAAGAGTTGACAGGTGGGTTTGTAAATCAATCATGTACAGATTTTGACACAAATGAAATAGGGAATTTTTCAATGTGGGCAAATAACCTTGATGCAGAGGTGGTTATCATTGGGCAGGATTGTTCCAATCAAGAGACTTTTAATAACGATGAAGGTGAAATTCAACCAATAAATGATAAGTGGAAAAATGGAGATGAAATAAATAAATACGCTACAATAACCAATTATTATTTGAGAGAGTTAACAAAAGAATTAGGGTTAGATTTAGGGTTACCAACCGAACAATCAAATAACAAAATATTTTTAACAAATGCTGTGCTTTGTTTAAAGAATGGAGGAATGAATGCCTCTATTCCAAAAGGAGTTTATAAAACTTGTGGAGAAAATTTCCTTAAACCACTTATTGAAATAATTAAGCCTAAAGCTATAATTACTCTAGGAAAAACAGCGACAGAAGCTTTGATTTTAGCATTTAATGATAAAATTAATAATAGTAAAGAAATTTCAAAAAAGTCGTTTAAAGAAATATTTAAAACTGGAAAGTTTAAAATTGAAGGACAAAATATTTATGTGTTTCCTGTTTATCATCCTGGAAGGTTCGGACAAATGAATAGAAAAAAAGGCGTTAATACTGATGGAACGGGATTTGATTTACAAAAAGAAGATTGGAAAGTGATTAAAGGGTTTATATCGTATAAAAATTGAATTCCTTTAAAACCAAATACACTCAACAAATCAAAAACGAAGCAACTCGCTTAGGTTTTTCTTTTTGTGGTATTGCCAAAGCAGAGTTTTTAGAAGGCGAAGCCCCTCGATTAGAGAAATGGTTAAACCAAAATATGCATGGCAAAATGCAGTACATGGAAAACTATTTCG